>DATCKT010000076.1:0-25856 GCA_036562195.1 Limnochordales bacterium | reverse complement strand
TCTCCCGGCCCTTGGCGCTGACCACGCCCACCGTCACCGTGTGCTCAAGCCGGTACGGGTTGCCGATGGCGATGACCCACTCGCCGACGCGGGTGGCGTCCGAGTCGCCCAAGGGCACCGTCGGGAACGGCCCCTCACCGTCGATCTGCAGCACGGCCAGGTCCAGCTCGGCGTCGGATCCGATCAGGCGCGCCTCATAGGTCGTCTCGTTGCCGGGGAGGTGCACCTTGATGGAGCGGATGAGCTGCGCGTGCGGGAACAGGTGCTGGTTGGTCAGCACCAGGCCCGATTCGTCGATGATGAAACCGGAACCGCTGGTGCTCCGCGGCGACGGCTCCGGGAAGGGCCAGAACCACTCCGACGGGAACGGCCAGCCGGGCAGCGGCGGGAACTGCTGGCCCCGCTGCGTGGTTTGGTACTCCACCTCGATGAACACGACCGCCGGACCGACCGCGTCCACCACGTCGGCGATGGCGTAGGGTCCGTTGGAGAGCGGAAGAGGCGCCGTGGTGCTCTGGGCCGCCGTCGATTCGCTGAAGGGCGACCCGCCGTAGATCGCGACGGCGGCCACGGCCGCGATCAGGGCCACGACGACCCACACGCGGCCCCGGCCGAGCAGGGATCGGATTTCCATGGGTGGACCTCCTTCAAATCCAGAGTAAGCACGATGCCACTCCTCATTTTACACCCTCACCCCGGGCCCGGGGGCGGTGAGAAGGGGTGACGAGGGATCCAAATCTCCCCTACTCATCCGGACGATCCCGCCCGGGGAAAGGTTCAGCCGAAACCTCCACCCCTGCCTGGGGAACGCGGGTCTAGCCGGTCGCGTACACTGGGGGCGGGGGGAAAAGCGGCCAATGGCGCAAGCCGGAGAAGGGCTCGTCAACAGGGACGTCCCTTTCGGTAGAGACGAGACAATGAATTGGAAGGAGTTGCTGCCCACTTATTCGGCAGCGGCGGCGTGGTGGAGCGCGGAGCGCCTGCGGATGCTGGACGAGTACATCCGGCTGGCCGAAGCCAACCAGCGGCGGGGGCGATGGGAGGCGGCCGTCGGCTACTTGGAGGAAGCGCTGCGGAAGCTGCCCGACATGCCCGAACCCCGCCGCCGCCAACTCAAGCGCCACATTCAGAACGCGCTGGAGATGGCCGCCCGGTCGGCGCTGCAACAGGCTCCTCCTGACCTGCAAGCCGCTCGGCGCCACCTGGAGCATGCAGCCCGTTCCGTGGGGGACCCGGGCTTGTTGGCCCCCCTCGGGCTGGTGGCGCATCTGGCGGGTGATGCGGCGGCAGCCCTGCGGTGGTACGAGCGGGCGACCGCGGCTGGCCAGGCTTCGCGCGCCCTCGCATATGGCCGTAGATTGGCCCAGTTGCAGCTGGCCGCAGCCAAGCATCCTGCGCCGGACGCACTAGGTGCAACCGACAAACCGGCGCCAGCTGAGAAACCGGTCGCACCCGGGGCAACAGGGGCGGGCGACGGACGGCTGGCACCCGCGGTAACAGCGGTCGGCGATAGGCTAGTGGCATCCGGGCAACGGCCGGCCACCGAGGGACCGGCACTACCGGGGGCGCCGGCCATACCGACCGAAGCTCTGCATCCGCTGGAGGCTGCAGCGTGGCGGCGGCTGGCCGCCCTTGCCGGCCTGGCTCACGGCGACCTGGCGCAGGCGCTGGCCTGGTTTCCGGCCCCCTCCGACCCGGAGCTGCCCGCGGCGTGGGCGCTGGAAGGCGCCCTCATCGCAGCCCTAAACGAGAATTGGCCGGTGTGCCTCGCCTACTACCGCCGGGCGCAGGCACAGGGGGTGACGCTTACCCGCGCACCGCACGTGTACGTCTTCGCGGCCGCGTGGCTGTGCGCAGATGACGGCAATGGGGAGGGCGTGCCGTTCCCGGAGCCGTCGCTGCGGGAGCGGGCGCCCAAGAACCTGTTCGTCGATCCCGCGCAGTACCAGGACTGGCGGCTCCAGTTCCTGCGGTGGCAGTACCGCTGGTGGCTGTCCCGGGCCCGGACGGCGCTGGCTCGGGGCGATGATCGCGATCTCCAGCACAGCCTGATGGCTGCCGTGCGGATCCTGCCTCAGGCGCGACTGTCCAAAGCCATCGACGCGTGGCTGGCTTGCGCGTACGGCGCCACCCGCCCGCCCAAGCTCGTTGGCGAGGACGAACTGGGGGAAGACACGACGGCGCTGCTACGCTTAAGCGTCTGGGTGGCCGAACGGTTCGGCACTCCCATCGACGTCATCCGCCAGCTCACACGGTTGCTGGAGCGGTACCCCCAGGACCCGTGGGGTTTGGCCCGCTGGAAGCGCTGGATGATCCGCCTGGGCCAGGAGGCCATCGCGCAGGGCCGTTTCCGGCAGGCGCTTTTGCAGTTTGTCAGCCTGCTCTTGCATTTGCCCGACGACCCTGACGGCTGGCGTTGGTGCGCCCGCCTCCACGCGGAGCTGGGTGACGCGGCCCGTGCCGCCGACTGCGCGAGCGAGGTCCATCGCCTGGCTGAGCGCACGCGGCGCCGCCTGAAACCGGAGGGTGCGGCTGGAGGAGATCTGAGCGCGGACGCCACGCCGGCGACCATCCAAGGCGGCTCTGCGGCTGCCGCCGCAAGCGGTGTTGGGAACGACGCCGCGGCGGCGCGAGACGGCGCTTCTGACGGCGGTTTGCCCGTGGAGTACGGCCTCATCGAAGCCTTGCTGCAGGAACCGGACGATGGAGCTGGTGAGAGCGTCCCACCGTTCGCCTTTTCGCCCCGGGCGCTGACCGAGGCGGTTTGGGCGTCAGTTCGTTCGGGCGACGCCTATCTCGAGTTCCTCGTCCAAGGGTGGGTGCGCAGCGCCGGCAGCGTGGCCAGGATGGGGTGAAGCAGCTCCCACGTGATGGCCATATCCTCCTGCCACGCCTGCTCGTCGCCGATTTCGGGGACTTCGGGCTCAGGGGGAGAGCCGGCGGGCTGCTCGTCTAGCCATTTCTCAATGACGGTCAAGCAGTGGGGCATCCCGGCCAAGGGCAGGGTGCCATTGGTTTCAAAGCCCATGGACCTGTAGTATCGCAGCAGATCGACCAAGGCCGAACGCACCTCGCCGCGTACGTGGAGAACGCCCAGGCGGTGGGCTTCGTGTTCGGTCCAGGCGATCAGGCGCCGGCCGATGCCTAGCCCGCGGTACGCCGGCAGCACCGCCAGCCGCGAGATGTGCATGTGACCGTCCCGAATCCGGTAGCGCACATGGCCCACCGGGGAGCCGTCCCACAGGGCGAGGCCGTAGACGAAGCGGTACTTGTGCATCTCCAGCCGCACCTGCTCAGGGGTGGCGCTCAGAGCGCGAAAAGGCGGGTTCACGCGCCCCTCGAATTCAGCGTAAGCTTCCCGGGAGATGCGGGCGATGACTGCCGCGTCGTCCAGGCCGGCGATGCGGATCTGGAGGCGCTGGGCTTCCGCCACGGGGCTCACCTCCCTGCCGGGCTGCCAGCCTAACGCACCCCGCCGGGCTGGCAAGCCACGCTGTGCGGTAGAGAAGGGCAGGCGACCAGGATGACGGCCACAGGCGGACGGGCTTTCGCGCCGAGGCTCTCAGGCCGCCAGCCGGCGTGCCGCCGGCGGCAGTGCTCATGCCGCCGGCGGCAGCACGGGGATTGGAGGCAGTACGGTGCGCAAAAACAGCCCGGGGTCTCCAGCTTCAGCGGGTGCCAGCGGGGCGAACGCGTCGCTCAAGGAGGACGTTTCGCCTGGTGCGGGCTCCCAGCTGACGGGCGCAGGCAGGCGGGCCAGTAGGGCTTCCACCGGTTCCTCCGCCGGCCCGGCCGGCTCCTGGAGCCCGCCGCTGGAGGCTTGCAGCCACTCGCCCAACAGCGTCTTGACCCGCTCCCGGAACTGCTCCTGATCGATGTGGCCGATGGTGCGCAGCAGGATCAGCGCCCGCCGGAAGTAAGCCGCATGGGCCAACAGGTCTTGGGCCGGGCGCTGTCGGGCCATCTCTTCGGCTTGGCGGAGCGTGTCGTCGGCCGCCACCCATTGCTCGTGGCGCATGTGCTGCACCGCCAAGAGCAGCCGGACCTGGATGCTCTCCGGGACTTGTTTGTATGCTTCCTCCAGGAATGGCCGCACCCGGTCTTCATAGCCTGCGCGCACCAGCCCGAGAATGGCCCGCACCAACAGCGGCTCTACGCCGCGGCCGCCGGACAAGGACGCACGGAAGTGGTGCTCGGCCAGGTCAGGCACGCCGATCTCGGCGCACAGCTCGCCGATGAGCACGTGGGTGTGGGGCCCAGGTGCTGCCCGCACCGCCTGTTCGAAGTTGGCGATGGCCCGCTCGCGGTCCCCGGCGGCCAAAAAGCGCGCCCCGAGGTCCAGATAGGTGCGGGAGCGCTTCGGGTCCAGGCGGATGGCTTCGGCGAAGCAGTCTTCGGCGGCGTTGTAGTTGCCCCGGCGGGCATGGACGGTGCCGGCCCATACCCACGCGTCGATGTCGCCGGGATCGGCCAAGAGCAGGGAGGCGAACAGCTCCATGGCTTCATCCTCCGCACCGCTCTCCCACAGGCGCCGTCCCAGCGTCAAGGCTTGCTCGCGCCAGTATCGGTAGGCCCAGCCGTCTCGGGAAAGGTTGCCGATGGCATCCCGCAGCCCCGTGATGATCTCAACGCGATTGACATCGTCCAAGCGGCTCGCGTGGAGCAGGCCCTGGACCGCCGTCTCATTCCCGGGGGCAAGCTCCAGCGCCTTGGTGAGGACCGCGACGGCCTTTTGGCCGTTGCCGAGCATCATGTAGAGCAGGCCGGCCCAGGTCAGCAGGTCAGGGCGGTCGGTAATGGAGCGCGCCGCTCGCCCGAGCAGCTTCTGTGCCTCATCGCGGCGCCCGGCCCGGGCGGCGTTGGCGGCCATGGCCAGCAAGACCGCACCCCGGGGGGTCGGCGGCTCGCTGTCCTGGTACAACCGCAAGTAATCCTCCCAGCACTGGTTGGCCTCCAGCCACAGCTGCAGCTGTTCGTAGCCCAGAGCCAGCCGGCGGAGCAAATCGGGGTCCTGGCCGCCCCGCTGGCGCGCTTCGGCCCAGGACGCGATGGCTTCGTCGAGCCGGCCGGCCTTCCAGTCACGCGCGCCCCGCTGGGTCAGTGCGCGGATGAGGTACTGGTTGCGGCGGGCGTCTTGGGAGTTGGCCGCAGACGCTTGGCGCCAGCAGGCAATGGCTGTGTCCAGCTCGCCGCGTTCCGCCGCGGCCAGGGCTTGCAGGTGTTTTGTAAGGCTTTCCCAGCGCCGGCGGGGATCTGGGGAATCCTGAGCCGGCTCCGCAGCGTCCGCCAGCGCCGCGACGGCATCGCGAGCGGCTTCCAGGCGGCGCAGGACGGCGGCGGGATCGCGGCTGCCGGCGGCCTCCGCCAGGTGGAGGAACTCTTCCATCCACTGAAAAGCCGCCGGGCCTTCAGGAGGCGTGCCCGGATACGCGGTGAAGGCTTCCAGGGTCCGCCCTTCAGCCAACAAGGTGGCGGCCGTCAACCGCTGCCAGTGCCAGCGGGTGAGCCCGTCGGCCGACCCGGCTGGCTGGTTGGCGACCAACTCCCGCGCCTGTTGGAGGTCACCCTGGCGCAGCAGCGCCCACCCCAGCTCCAGGCGGGACGCCAGGTGCCCCGGGTCGACGTCCAGGGCGCGGCGGAAATAGTCCAGGGCCTTTTCCCACAGGCCGAACCAGCGGTAGATCACGCCGCACCAGTACAAGGGCGCCGGCTGCCCCGGATCGATGGTAGCCGCCTTTTCCAGCAGGCGGACCGCCTGCTGGGCGTTGCGGCGATTGCCGTCCAGCGGTTTCAGCTGGAGAGCCTGTTGTACGTACGCGGCGACCAGGCGGCGCTGCGCCCGCGGCACCTCCTCCGGCGGGATGCGGCGCCTCTGGCTCAAAAGGCGCTCCAGCAGGCGTATCACGTCTTGGTAGCGTTCCTCCTGCATGGCGGCTCCGCTGGCCTCCCACTGCAGGCGGAAAAAGTCGGAATCGCCGCCGGGCCTGTAGCCCGTATCATCCCCGCCGGGAGCCGTTGGACGGCTCGCTGTTTCGGACTGGCGGGTTTCAAGAGGGTGTTCACGTTCATTCAGCGCTGGCCAGGCACGCTGCTCCACGTTATGCGCCGCCGACGAGGCGGCTGTCCCTCCTCCCGACCCTGGTTGGAGTCCGTACAGTGTATGTGGGGCGGCGCGGGGCGGTGCGGGGCCCATGCCAGTCACTTTGCGGGACGAGAAGACCTTGTGACATCCGTCCCTGCCGGGCGCGACAACCATCCATTGCCTTGACAAGCCCCAGGGCCTAAAATCAAAATCAAGAGGCCCATCGCGGCCGCCACGACGCGCCTTGCCGCGCCCGAGGGGGGTTGGCCATGCCTGTAGAGGTGACGTTGCCCGTCACGAACCAGGAAGGCTTTTTTGAGATACGGTTTGAGTCCATTGGCGGTCTCGGCGCCAACGTGGCCGGGAAGATCTTGGCGGAGGCGGGGGTGCTGCACAGCGGCTTGAACGGCTCCAACTTCGCCTCCTACGGCTCCGAGAAGAAGGGGACGCCGGTGAAAAGCTTCATCCGGTTTGCCGCGGGCGACAGGGAGATCCGCAACGCGACGCCGGTGGAGCGGCCCCACGTGCTGGGCATCTTCCACGAGGCCCTCGTGCATTCGGATCGCAGCGTGCTGTCGGGGATCTACCCCCATTCGGTGGTGGTGATCAATTCCCGCAAGGACCCGGAGACGCTCCGGGACATGCTGGGCCTCAAGGTCCGCCGCTTCGGCACCGTGCGGGCGCTGGACATCGCCAACGAAACCGGCAGCCGCACCAACATGGCCATGCTGGGCGCGGTGACGCGGGCGTGCGAGTTTCTGGCGCCGGAAGGGGTCGTCGAGGCGATCAGGGACGCGCTGGGCGGCCGCTACCCGCAGCTTCTGCAAGCCAACCTGGAGGCCTTCTGGCGGGGCTACCACGAGGTGCAGTGGGCGGAACTGCCCGAGGCGGAGCTGGCGGAGGCCGCGGCGCAGCCTTACGTGCGGCCGCAGCCGCTGTTTGGCTACGAAACCGCGGTCATCGGCGGGACGCTGATCGCGCCGGGCACGACGTGGAACAAGGACATGTCGGCGTCCCGGCAGGGTCAGCTGCCGCAGTTCCTGCGGGACAAGTGCATCGACTGCGCCCAGTGCGACCTGGTCTGCCCCGACTACTGCTTTGTGTGGGAGCGGGGCCAGGACAAAAAGGGCCGGCCGGCCATGGTTCTGTTGGGCATCGACTATCAGTATTGCAAGGGTTGCCTCAAGTGCGTGGAGGCGTGCCCCGTCGACGCTTTGGTGGCCATCCCCGAGGCCGACGGCTGGGCGCCTGAGCACCGGGTGCGGCAGCGGTTCTCGATTCTAGCGACTGCGGGGTGAGGCTCATGGCATTGCGCCAAGACGAATTGAAGGCGGTGGCCCGGCCCGACCAGCGGGTCGGTTTCCTGAGCGGCAACGAGATGGCGGCGTTGGCCGCGAGCCAGATCAACTTCCATGTCATGGGCTACTACCCCATCACGCCGTCGACGGAAATCGCCGAGCTATTGAGCGAGATGGGCGCCCAGGGCGAGCACAACATCGTCCTTATCCCGGGTGACGGCGAGCACGGCGCGGCGGGCATCTGCTACGGCGCCTCCACGGGCGGCGGGCGGGTGTTCAACGCGACCAGCGCCAACGGCCTGCTGTATGCGCTGGAGCAGCTGCCGGTGCAGTCGGGCACCCGGTTTCCCATGGTGCTGGACTTGGTGACCCGCTCGGTGAGCGGGCCGCTGGACATCCGCGGCGACCATTCGGACCTGTACTTCGCCATCCATACGGGCTGGATCGTGCTGCTGGCGCGGGACCCGCAGGCGGTCTACGACATGAACATCATGGCCGTGCGCATCGGCGAGGACCCGCGGGTGCAGCTGCCGGTCATCGTGGCGTATGATGGGTTCTTTACGAGCCACCAGAAGCGCCGTGTCCAGTACTTCGCCCACCAGGAAACCGTGCAGCAGTTCATCGGGCCGGTGCCGGAGCGCATCACGGCGCTGGACCCGCGGCGGCCGGTGACCATCGGGCCGTACATGAACGACCCGGACCTCATCAACAACAAGTACCAGTTGCACAAGGCCATGGAGGCGGCCCGCGAGGTCATCGTAGAGGTGTTCGCCGAGTACGCCGAGCTGTCGGGGCGGCACTACCCGGTCGTCGACCTGTACCGGATGGAGGACGCCGAGGTGGCGGTGCTGCTGCTCAACTCCGCCGCGGAAACCGCCAAGGACGTGGCGGACCGGTTGCGGGAGCAGGGGCTCAAAGTGGGCGTTATCAGCCCCAACGTGCTGCGGCCGTTCCCGGCGGAGGAGATCCGCAAGGCGTGCCGCAACCTGAAGGCCTTGCTCATCGGCGAGCGGGGCGACTCGTACGGCTCGGGCGGCGGACCGCTGACCCATGAGGTCAAGGCGGCTCTCAAGGACGACCCCGACAACCGCACGCTGGTGATGACCCGGATCTACGGCCTGGGCGGCAAGGACTTCTACCCGGACGATGCGGAGGCGTTCTTCCGGCTGGCGCAGGAAGCCGCGGAGACGGGCCGGGTGAAGGTGCGGTTTGACTACCACGGCGTGACGGCGGGCGACCCGAGCCGGGTGCCGCCGCCGGGGACGCCGGTCATCTCCCGGGAAGAGGTCACGGGCCTCGTGGAGGTGACCCAGGACCCGGAGACGGGCAAGCTCAAGGTCAAGCTGCCGCCCCCGCGGCAGATGATGGAGCGGCCCAAGCGCATCGCGCCGGGCCACGGGGCGTGCCCGGGCTGCGGGATCTTCCCGGCCATCAACCAGTTCCTGGCGGCGCTGGAGGGGGACGTGGTCGTCCTGTACCAGACGGGCTGCGCCATGGTGGTGACCACGGGCTATCCGTTCACGGCCCACCGGATCACGTACATCCACAACCTGTTCCAGAACGGCGCGCCGACGCTGTCGGGCCTGGTGGAGATGTTCTACGAGCGCAAGCGCCGGGGCGAGATCGACGCGGGCGAGGACATCACCTTCGTCATGATCACCGGCGACGGCGGCATGGACATCGGCATGGGTCCGGCGCTGGGCACGGCGTTGCGCAATCACCGGATGATCATCCTGGAGTACGACAACGAAGGCTACATGAACACGGGCAGCCAGCTGTCGTACTCGACGCCCATCGGGCACCGCACATCCACGTCGGAAGTGGGGCCGTACGCCAAGGGCAAGACGTTCCACCACAAGGACACGCCCATGATCATGGCGGCCGCCAACATCCCGTACGTGTTCACGGGCGTGGAGGCGTTCCCGCAGGACCTGATGCGCAAGGCCGCCAAGGCCCAGTGGTACGCCAAGAACGAGGGGCTGGCCTACGGCAAGGTGCTCATCGCCTGCCCGTTGAACTGGCGCAGCGAAGAGCGCCTCGGGACCGAGATCGTGGAGGCGGCGGTGAACTGCTGCTTCTTCCCGCTGTACGAGATTGAGCGGGGCATCACCACGATCACGTACAACCCCGAGGAGCGGGGCAAGCGCATCCCGGTGGAGGAGTGGCTGAAGCTCATGGGCAAGAGCCGCCACTTGCTCCACCCGGAGAACAAGGAGCTGCTGGAGGAGTTCGCCGCCGAGGTGGAGCGGCGCTGGCAGCGGCTCAAGGCCCGCCACGAGCACCCGTTGCTGTAGGTAGTAGCAGCACCCGCTGATGTAAGCAACACCCGTTGCCGTAAACAGCACCCGTTGTTGTAAGCAGCAACACGCCCGTTGGTCCATCCGGAAGCGGCGCGCAGCGCCGCTTCCTTCATTTTAGAGGGCTAGCTGGCAACTTTAGAAGACGGCCTCCGGGATCATGGCGCTGTGGCGTTGGTTGCGGCGACGCCGGGCGTGAGCGCATCCGGACGTGCCTTCCGTCGCCGGCCGCACCTGCGGGTCGCACCGGCGGCCCGTGGGCGAGTCACTCGCTTGCGTGCTTTTCGACGACCCAATTGACGTGGCTGCGGCACATGTTGGCCAACTCCAGGTACAATGGCCGGTGCATCAAGGGCGGGATCAGCGGAAGATGTCCTTCCAGTTTCGCCACGATCTGCTCGTACGACAGCTCGACGTCGGCGATCTCAATCAGGGTGACACCTTGACGCAAGCAGGCGAGCGCTCGGCGGCCGTCCGAGTTCAACCGTCGTCTCAGGTCGCTCTTGCCCGAAAGGAAGGTTACCTCTTTATAGTGCTGCCGGCCGTGAAACTCGATGGCGACCGAGTGCCGCCAGTAGTAGCGGTCGAATTCGACGGCCGCGTCGCCGGGTGCCAGCGCCGTCCACGCCGGCCGAGCGTTGTCATAGAAGGCGTCGTCGTCGACGATGATGTCGAGGAGGCTCTTCAGCAGCTTTTCCCCACGGTACGGTGCCATGTCGACCAGCTTGCGGAGCTCTGCGGCCAGATGGTGTTCCAGCTCTATCGGCATCCAGGGCACCCATATTTTGGATTTTCCCCGGCGCCTGACGGGGTAAACCCAGTCCTTGTCCTGCAGCTCCACCATACAGCGATAGACGGTGTTGTAGGGCAGACCCAAGATCTCGGCAAGACCGCTGATCGTCGTTTTGGGGTGCGCCCGCATGGCCAGGTACACGTACTTGGCCCCCCGATCCAGCCGCTGATCGCGCAAAATCTCCTTGGGCAAGACGCGGTTCAACATGGCGTGCATGAACTTCACCCCGTGTTTCCAGGTTGCGTAACTTCATGGTGCAACGGTTGGGGGGCTGGTCGCCTCGTCCGAACTGAATGATTCTTTCATGGGTGAAACCGATCACTGATCAAACTTCCATGAGTGGGAGCGTTTGCGGATCTGGTTTCCATAGGTGGGAAATAAACGGGAGTGAGGGTCGAGGAACGCAAGCCGCCGCTTCTGGAAAACTCTGCCTGCCCGTGACATCGGGGTTTGCGCGAGGGCGGAAATTGGTTGCACTTTCCAGCCGATGAGCGTAGCCGTAATTCCCACTGGTTGAAACCAATTCCGGAAACGGTCCCACCAGCGGGAGACACGGGCGAAAAAGCTCTCGTCGGTGGGAATTAGCCTATATTGCCAATTGTCCCCCAGGTCTTGCGCGAAAGAAAAAGAGCCGGCGCAGCCCCGGCGGCCGGACCGGGGCGGGCACCGGCCCGCGCTGTGGCTCCGTTCACCTGATGCGGAGCCGCTGAGCGGTGTATTACCGGCTCACGTAGCCGCCGTCGACGGCTAACGGGTAGCCGGTGACGAAGGACGCTTCAGGCGAGCAGAGCCACAAGACGGCGTTGGCGATCTCCTCGGGTTTCCCCAGGCGGTTCATGGGGTGCAGCGCGGCCACCTGGGCGTACGCGGCCTTGTCCTTGCCCAGCTGCACGCCGCGCTCCATGACCATGGGCGTTTCAATGAAGCCGGGGCATATGGCGTTGACCCGCAGGCCCATCTGCGCGTACTCCTGCGCCGCGGCCTTGGTGAGGCCCACCACGCCGTGCTTGGCGGCGGTGTAGGCCGGCGCGTTGGCGAAGCCCACCAGCCCCAGGATGGAGGCGCAGTTGACGATGGCACCGCCGCCCCGCTTGAGCATCTCGGGAATCTCGTACCGCATGCAGCGCCAGACGCCGGTCAGGTTGATGTCGATGACCCGCTGCCAGGCTTCTTCGGGATACTCGTGCGTAGGCGCCAGCGCTCCTTCAATTCCGGCGTTGTTGAAGGCGTAATCCAGGCCGCCCCAAAGGTCGACGGCCCGCTTGACCATGGCGGCTACCTGTTCGTCCTTGGTGACGTCCACCCGCATGAACTCGGCCGTGCCGCCGGACTCCCGGATCAGGCGGACCGTTTCCTCGCCGCCGGCAGCGTTGACGTCGGCGACCAGCACCTTGGCCCCGGCCCGGGCGAAGGCCAGCGCGGTGGCGCGCCCAATGCCCGCGGCGGCGCCGGTGACGATGGCGACCTTGTCCTTGGCCCATCCGTTCGCCATGGGAACATACCCCCTCCAGTTGTGGTGGTGCAGGCTGCAGGAGCTCTTCTGGCGACGCGAACTGGTCGCTCCCCGCCGCTTTCATTGTCGCCCGGAGGGGAACCGGATAGACACGGGCGTTTGTCCCCCGTGGGGGACCCAAACGCCATATTTTTGCGGCGATGTTCGTCCTGCCGCCGCGGCTAGCGCGGGGAAGAGCCCGCGCAGAGCAGGAAGCTGCACAGACGAGGTAGCCGCGCAGACCAACGTAAGCCGCCCGGACCAAGAAGCCGTGCAGACCACGAAGCTGCGCGGCCAAAAACCGCGGAGACCGGGACGGAAGGTGTCGGCGGCCAGGCCTAGGCCCCGCGGTCCGCTGCGGTGCGAGTCATGATCAAGTCAAAGAGCAACTTGGCCGCCAGGTTGGCCGTCATGCCGTGCACGTCAAATAGCGGGTTCACTTCCGCGATGTCGAAGGCGGCCACGTGCGGCGCAAACAAGCGCAGCATGGTGGAGACGTCCTGCACCGACAGCCCGCCGAACTCAAGATGGCCCGCCCCCGGCGCGACGGCGGGGTCCAGCGCGTCGATGTCCAGGGTGATGTAGATGGCCGCACCGTCCTGCCCGGCCCGGGCCAGCGCCTCCCGGGCCACACGCTCCGCACCTAGGCGGGCGACGTCGGGCGCGGTAAACTGTGTGATGCCCTGGTTGCGCACGTATTCGGCGTACTCCGGATAGTTGAAGCCTCTGAGCCCGATCTGCACAAGGCGCGTGGGCGACACCCGCTCGAGTTCCAACGCCCTCCGGATTTGACTGCTCTGCGAATACCTGCCCTGAGCCGGTGAGTCGTCCACCAGGTCCAGGTGGGCGTCGATCTGGATGATCCCCACCGGCCGGTCCGTCGACTGCACCAGCGCCTCAATGCCCGGCAGGGAAATGGAATGGTCGCCGCCCAGCACGATGGGGATGCGGCCTGCCGCTAGCGCCTGTCCGATGAGCTCCCGGGCGTTCGCGAAGGTGCGCGGCTGGTCGTGGGCCGCGATGAACACATCGCCGCTGTCCACCAGCTCCAAGCCGCTTACGTCGATCACCCTGCCGCCTTCCAGGTCCCACACCCGGTCGTTGCGGATGCGCGCCAAGTTCCAGCGGCACGCGTTGCGGATGGCGTCCGGGCCGTAGCGCGCGCCCGGCCGTCCCAACGACGCCCCAAAGTCCCACGGAAACCCGATGACGGCGAATCGGGTACGGATCTCGCCGCTTCCCACATAGCGCACGCCCTGCATGCCGAAGCCTCCCATCAAAATGAAGGTTTTCCAAGTTGACGTTGGCCCGTGCGGCCCAGGCCCGGCCCCCAGAGGTCGCCTCGAACCTCGCTACAGCTCCAGATACCGGTGCAGACCCAGCTTGCGCTCGGCCGCGACCACCAGCGCCGCGGACACGACCACGATGGCGCTGGCCAGAGCCGACACGGTTGGATCTACGTGCAGCGTGATGTACTGGAAAATCCGGATGGGCAGCGTCACCAGTCCCGGACCGGTCAAAAACACGGTGACCGTGTATTCGTCCAGCGAAACAAGAAACGCAAAGAGCCCACCGGCCACGAGCCCCGGCCGGATCTGCGGGAACAGCGCTGTCTTAAAGGCGTACCACGGGTCTGCTCCGTGCACCCAGGCCGCCTCCTCCAGCGTCGGGTCCACGCTGGCCAAGCTGGCCAGCACCGTGCGTACCGCATAGGGCGCTGTGAGCACCATGTGGGCCAGGACGATGGCCCGGGTGGAGCCGATCCACCCCAGCGAGCTGAAAAACATCAGCATGGCCAGCCCCGTCAGGATGAGGGGCAGCACCAATGGTCCGAGAAAAAGGTTGATCCACAAAGCCCGGCCTGGCAGCCGGCCCCGCTCGATCCCGAGGCCGATGGCCGCACCCAGCACCACCGCGCCTGCCGCGGCCGCAAGACCGATGCCGAGGCTCACTAGAAGCGATCCGCCCAACTGCGGGTCGTGGAGCAGCCGCGCGTACCAGCCCGTCGTGAAGCCTCGGGGCGGGAAGACGAACGCCGCCCCGTCCGCGAAGGACGCGGGAATGATGATGACGATGGGTGCCAAGATGAAGGCGTACGCCAGTACGGCGAACGCGCCGCCCAAAAACCGCCCTAGCTTCACCGCACCGCCTCCCAGCGGCGGGCCAGCCGGTTGGCGGCGGCCAGCACCACCACGACCAGGGCCAGCATCAGCACTGCGATGACGGCCGCGAATCCCCAGTCACCCAGTCGCTCCACGGCCAGGTAGACGTAGTTGGACAGCATGCGGTCCCGGGGCCCACCGATCATCAGCGGCACTACAAACGTGCTCGCGGACAGGGCAAAGGTGATGGAGGTGCCAGCAATGACGCCCGGCATGGACAAGGGCAGCACGATGGTGCGAAACGCGTACCAGCCGTTCGCACCCAGCGTAGCCGCGGCCTCCTGGACGCTGGGATCGATACGCCGCAGGGCGCTGTACACGGTCAGCACCATAAAGGGCAGGCAGTAGTGCACGATCCCCACGATGACCGCGAAGCGCGAGAAAAGGAGGGGCACCGGCTGCGCCGCGAAGCCCAGGGCCACAAGCAGCCTGTTGACCGGCCCCTGTTCGCTTAGAAGGATCATCCAGCCGTACAGCCGCAACACCAGGCTGACCAGCATAGGGGCCACGGCCAGCATCAACCAGACGGCCTGCCCTCGGGGCCGTGTCGCCACAAAGAGGGCGACGCCGTAGCCTACCACCAGCGTGATGGCGGTGCTTAACGCCGCAATGGACAGCGTGCGCTGGGTCGCCTGCATGTACAAGGGGTCTGTGAGAAACCGGGCATAGCCGCTGAGGGAGAAGCCGCCTGTGGGCGAGGGGCGGAAGCTTTGGATAAGGACGGCGCCCACGGGCCACACAAAGAAAGCGACAAAGAAGACCAGCGCCGCAAGCCCCGCGGCCGCGTAGATCCACCGCTGCCGGCGCCGCCACGGCGCGCCGCCATTGGGCTGCGCCGCCCGGATGGTGAGTGGGTCGGCCTCGTAGCGGCGCTGTTGGCTGCCAATGACGCCATGGTCACTGTTGGTGGCGCCATGCTCCCGGGGGACAATGCGCTGGTCGCCGTTCACACGCTGGTCACCGGCGTTGTGCCCGTCCTTTGCGGCCGCCATCGGGCTAGACCTCCGGTCCAAACAAAGTGCAGGCCGCGGCCGGGACGATGACCGCTACCGTGTCGCCGGGAGTGCCCACCGCTTCGTCCACGGGCACGCGCGCCGTCAGTCGCTCGCCGCTGGCCAGCCGTAGGCGGTATTCGAGCTGATCCCCTAGATAGAGCCGGGTTTCCACGGTGGCCGCGAGGACGACGCCGTTGCCATTTGCGATGGGGTTTCCAGTGGCGGCCGGGTTCCCCACGGCCGGGTTTCCCACGGCCGGGTTCCCCACAACACCGTGGGCGCCCGCACTGGCGCCACCCGTGCTGACAGCACCCGTACCGGACGGCGCCGCGGCGACCCGGATCCGCTGGGGGCGCACCGCGAGGCGCGCCGCCGCCCCATCGGACACGCCACCCACGGCCCGCCCGGCCGCGAACACACTACCGCCGGGCGTCCTGAATCGCCACCCGGATCCCTCACGCACCGCGGTGCCCTCGAGCAGATTGGTGCCGCCAAAGAATGCAGCGACAAACGGCGACGCGGGCGCATCGTACAGCTCCTCCGGCGTTCCCAGCTGTTCGAGGCGCCCTTCCCGCAGCACCGCCAGCCGGTCGGACAAAAGCAGCGCCTCCGCCTGGTCGTGGGTCACGTAAAACGCGGTGAATCCCAGCTCCCGCTGGAGCTGGCGGATCTCCACCTGCATCTGCTCCCGCAGCTGCGCGTCCAGGTTGGACAAGGGCTCGTCAAAGAGGAGGACCACCGGCTCGATGGCCAGGGAGCGGGCCAGCGCCACCCGCTGCTGCTGGCCGCCCGACAGCTCCCGCGGGCGGCGGTTGGCCATGGCGCTCAAACCTACGATCTCCAGGTAGCGGCCGACGCGGGCTTTGACCTCCCTCTCCGGCATCCGCCTCGCCCGCAGGCCGTAGGCGACGTTGTCCCAGACCGTCATATGGGGGAAGAGGGCGTAGTTCTGGAACACGAGCCCCAGGTTGCGCCGGTACGGCGGCAGGTCTGTGACGTCGCGCCCGTCCAGGTACACGCGGCCGCTGTCGGGCTCCAAGAGCCCCGCGATGATGCGCAGGGTGGTCGTCTTGCCGCAGCCGCTGGGTCCCAAAAGGGAAAAGAACTCCCCTTGGGCCACTTCAAGGGACAGGCCCCGCAGGGCGCCCACCGCCCCGTACTGCTTGGTGACGTTGTCAAGTCTTATCGCGGGTGCGCGCCCCGTCCCGGAGCGCGCACCGTCCCTCAACATCCTGGTCGATGTCCTCCCGCCGATGAGATCGTCGCCCGCCCACCAGCCAGTGGTCCGCCTACCAGCCAGCGGCCCGCCTACAGGCCAGTGGCCCGCCGACAGGACAGTCGCCCGCCTACCAGATGGTCGCCCGGGTCCAGCGGTCGGTCCAGACGGCCCGCTGCTGGAGCACGTACGGCCAGTCGGGCACCAAAAGCTGCTGCAGATCGGCTTCGCCGTAGACCACCTTCTCAGCCAGCTCGCTGTCGAGGGTGACCGTGCGGTTGGTCGGGCCGTAGAAGAACTCCTTCGAAAACGCCCGCTGCGCCTCCACGGACATGGCAAAGTCGATCAGCTTCTCGGCCAGCTCCCGGTTGCGGCTGCCCTTGACCACGCCCAGGCCGCCCCGGATGAGGATGCCGCCCTCCTGCGGCACCACGAAGTCCACGGGCACGCCCCGGGACTGGAGGGCGTAGGTCCGCCCGTCAAACCAGGAGGCCAACCACACTTCCTCCGACTCCAGCAGCGGCTGCGGCGCCGAGAAGGACGGGTAGAACTGCTTCACCCACGGCGCGATGTCGGCGATGGCCTGCCACGCGGGCTCCATGTTGCGCTCATCGCCCCCGAAGGCGCGGGCCGCCATCAACATGTCGGGGATCCAGTTGTCCATGAAGGCCACCCGGTTTCGGTAGGCGCTGTCCCAAAACACCCGCCACGTGGTCGGCCGCGGCACGCGCTGCGTGTTGTACGCGATGCCCCAGGCGCCGAACACGTTGGTCAGGCCGTAGACCTGCCCGTCGCTGCCCCGGAGAAACGCCTGCTCGTACAGGTCGTTCCAGTGGCTGATGTTCTCGGGCCGCAGCACTTCCAAAAGGCCCTGGTCCGCCGCGTCGATGATGTCAAAGTCGTCCAGCTGGACCACGTCCAGCACCGGGTTGTTGCGCTGGGCCAGGAGGTTGGTGACCGTGGCGTAAGGCGCCAGCACCACCCGCACTCCCGGGTTGGCCCGCTCAAAGGGTTCCACGATGTAACGCTTGAAGACTTCGTCGTAGGCCCCGCCGTAGGATGTCACGACCAGCTCCACGGTCTGAGCCTGGGCCACGCCCGCAGCGGTCGCGAGCAGCATGCCCAGCAGGCACAAAGCCACCGCCATTCGGGCAGTTGCCGACCACCGGCGGATACCCGCCAACCACGCCATGAAACCTGCCTCCTCCAGCCTTGGTTGTATCCTCGAGCCTCAGTTGCAGCGGACTACTGAATAGTTACCGGACTATATTCTCGAGGGCCGCGACGAAACTCCTGCTCCGATGTGGACACACGCCCACAGTTGAATACAACGCCGCATAAAAACGCGCCTCCACTAGCTCATCATGCACCTGTTCACTATGCGTTTCTTCACTATGCGTCTCTTCACTATGCGTCTGTTCACTATGCGCCTGGTCACCATGCGCCTGTTTACGATGCACCTTCTCACTGGACCCGCACGCGGGCGTCCAGCACCAGGGCGCCCCGGCCGGTTTCCAGCAGGCGGATGGGGTTGAGGTCGACGGTGGCGATTTCGGGGATCTCTTCGACCATGCGGGAGAGGCGCAGCAGGACGTCGGCTGCGGCGGCCACGTCGGCCGGCGGCTGGCCGCGGAAGCCTTCCAACAGGCGGTAGCCCTTGATGGAGCGGATCATCTCGTCGGCGTCGCGGTCGGTCAGGGGCGTGATGCGAAACACCACGTCGCCCAGGACCTCGACGGCCGTGCCGGCCAGGCCGAAGGCGATGACGGGGCCGAAGGTGGGGTCCTGGGTGACGGCGGCAAAGGTGTCGATGCCGTCGGGGGCCATCTTCTGGACGATGACGCCATCCATGGTGCCCAGAAGGTCGTGGCGCTCCAGGGTGTGCCGCATGGCCCGCACCGCCCGGCGCACGCCGGCCTCGTCCGTGACGTTCAGGTGCACGCCCTGCCACTCGGTCTTGTTCACGAGCACGGAGGAGGCCAGCTTCACGGCCACCGGATAGCCCAGCGCCGCCGCATGGGCGACGGCCTCATCCTCGTCAAAGGCGAACCGCACCGCCGGCCGGGGCAGGCCGAAGGCGGCCAGGAGCCGGTCCACTTCTTCCGGCAAAAGCCATCCCGGGCCCCGTCGGAGGGCGTTGCGGCACACCTGCCGCCCGCAGGCCGCGTCCACGTCGGGCAGGGCCGGGATGGTCCCGAGGGGCGTGTCGCGCCACGCCGCGTAGCGGGCCGCCCGGGCCAAGGCCAGTGCAGCGGGCTCAGGGAAACGGTACACCGGCCGCAGCTCCGGCTCCGTCCCGCCGCGCCTGGACTGAGTGGCGCCGCCTTCCCGCAACTGCCCCCCGGACTCGTGCCACGGCTGCCAGCCTCCGGCCCCGTCCGGGGGCCGCAGCGGCTGTGACGTCATGAAGCAGCTGAGCACTGGCTTGTCGGGAGCCGCGGCCCGGGCGGCCAGCACCGCCCGCGCCACGTCGGGCACGACAGCCGCCCGGGTCGGCACGCAGATGACGATGACCGCGTCGCACGCATCGCTGCGCAGGAGGATCTCGAGGCAGCGGCGGTACTCCTCGGCCGTGGCCGCGATCATGTCCACCGGATTGGCCACGCTGGCTTCAGGCGGCAGCAGCGCCCGCAGCTGCGCCTGGACGTCCTCGGGCAGCGCGGGCACGACCAGGCCTTCGCCTTCGCACGCGTCCGCGCACAAGATGGCCGGGCCGCCGGCGTTGGTCAGGATCGCGACCCGGTTTCCCTTGGGCAGGGGCTGGTGCGCGATCAGCGCCGCCACGTCAAACATCTCAGCCAAGGTGCGGGTGCGGATGACGCCCGACTGCCGGAACAGCGCATCCACCACCGCGTCGTCCGACGCGAGCGCCGCGGTGTGGGACCCGGCGGCCCGCTGGCCCGCCGCGGTGCGGCCGCCCTTGACGGCGATGATGGGCTTGCGCCGGCCGACCCTCCGCGCGAGGCGAGCGAAGCGCCGCGGGTTGCCAAAGGACTCGAGGTACAGCAGGATGGCGCTGGTCTGCTCGTCCTCTTCCCACCACTGCAAGAGGTCGTTGCTGGACACGTCGGCCTTGTTGCCGATGCTGACAAAGGCGGACAGGCCGATGCCCAGCTCGTGGGCGTATCCCAGCACGGCGAGGCCAAGGGCCCCGCTCTGCGACGACATGGCCAAGCTGCCGGGGCGGACGGGCGTGGCGGCGAAGGTGGCGTTCATCTGCACGTCGGGATGGGTGTGGATGAGGCCAAGGCAGTTGGGGCCGATCATGCGCATGCCGGCGCCCCGCACCAGGTCAACCAGCTGTCGCTGCAGCTCCGCCCCCTCCGGACCGGTTTCGGCGAAACCGGCGCTGAGCACGATCATGGCCCGCACGCCCTTTTTGGCGCACTGCTCGGCCACTTCCAGGACGGCCCGCCGGGGCACCGCCACCACGGCCAGGTCCACCGGCCCGGGGATGTCCAGCACCGTCGGATAGGCGGGCACCGACATGACGAAGGGCGCCTTGGGGTTCACCGGGTAAACCGGCCCCTGGTAGCACGAGTGAATCAGGTTCGCGAGCACCTGGAAACCGACGCTGCTCGGATCCCGCGACGCCCCAATGACCGCCACGGAGCGCGGGTGGAAGAAGGGATACATGGACGCCCGGGTGGCGATGCGATCGCGGGCCTCCATGCGCTGCACGCCGGCTTCGGTGGGCGCAAGGGGGAGCTGGATGTACCAGCCGTCGGGGCTGGGGCCCTGCTCCACGGTAAAGCCGCTGTTGGCGAACACCGAGAGCATCTCGGTGTTCCCGCCCATGACAAACGCTTCGAGCGCCGTCAGGCCCTGCTCCAGGGCCGCCATGGCCAGCCGCTCCAAGAGCAGCGTGCCGATGCCCCGCCCCTGGTAGGCGTCTTCCACCAGAAACGCGACTTCCGCCACGCCGGGCCGGTGGGTGTAGCTGTAGCTGCCCACGGCCACCAGGCGCTGGTCGTGGCGCGGGCCCACGGTGACCACGAGGCTCAGGCCGCCTTGCTCGTTGCCCGGCGCGATCAGCCGGCGGGCCGCGTCCGGGTCCCCGGGCGCGACGCCGTGGAAGAAGCGGAAGAAGCGGGCCGTGTCGGAGCTGCGTGCCAGCAGCCCCTGCACGGCGGGCAGGTCCGCCGGGGTCGCCCGGCGCAGGTACGCCGGGCGACCGTCCCGCAGCAGGATAGGCCCGTCCAGGTACGGCGCCTGCGGGATCGGCAGCGGATAGCGGACGCTGCTCACCGGGCCGTCACCGGGCACGCACCGGGCCCCACGGCGTGCCCAGCCACGGCAGCAGCCAGCGGTCCAGGCCGTAGTAGCCGGCCACCTTCCAGGCCAGCATCAGCAGGATGGCGATGGTGTACAACAGTGGGTTGGTGCTGGCGGTGCCGGCCATCATGAAGTTGAAGTTCATGAACCCGCCGAAGAAAGCGGCGATGCCGGTGAAGGCGCCCAGGATGAGCGCGACGCCCACCAGGATCTCACCATAGACGACCAGTTTGGCGAACCAGGTGTAGTGGCCGCCGTCGAGGAGGAACTGAATGAAGCTCCGGTACCAGTCGAACGCAATGCGCGCCGTGGGCTCCACCTGGACGGCGTTGGTCCAATAGCCCCGCAGGGCGACGCCGGTTTCCATCCACGCGGGATTGCCCAGCTTGCTCCACCCCGCGTTGAACCATGCCCAACCCAGGTAAATCCGCAGGATGGTCCATAGCAAGGCGAAGCGGGTCGTTGCGAACAACTCACGGGCAAGGGGGTTTTCCGGCACTTCCAGGGTTCGCGCCATGCAGCACACCTCCAAGGCCCCGGCCGGTGGCGCTCCGCGGGCCGCGGGCACGGGTTTTCCTGCACCGGTGGCGGTGCGTTCACTGCTTGTATCGTCTCAAACCCGCGCCCGTCCTAGGTACGAACATCCCGTTTGTGCCGGTCATTCTGACCCGATCTGGGCCGCCTCCGACGGGACAAATGTCACCTGGAAACCGGCGGCCCACCCCGCGCCACGGCCGCTGCCGGCGGCGGCTCGGGCCCTGCGGCCGGCGGAGGCCGCCAGCTTCCGCTCCAAGCGGCGCAGGCGATGGAGAAGCTCTTCCAGCTCCCGGTCGGCGGGGGCGGGTACGCCCGCCCGGCCGTTCACCCGGCTTGCCGCCGCCAGTCCCCGCAACGCCCGCCGCCGCTGCACGAGGTCGATGGCCCGCAGCGTCCAGTGGCGAGCGGCTTCCAGGTCCCGCAACCGGTGTTCGTAGTGCTTGGCCAGCTCCACGTAAGGCCACGTGGACAAGCTGTCCTCCCGGATCCACTGGAGCAGCACCGCGACGGTGGGGTCTTCGGCGGCTGCGCCGGGCCCCGCGTCTTGGCTGGCGCGGCCGCACCGCCGGCGATGGGCGATGGCCAGCAGCCGGTAGCCCTCCCGCCGCAAGCCGTGGGGCAGCCCGCGGGCCAGGGCCTCTTCTAGGCAAGCGATGGCCTCGTCCACCGCCCCCTGGTCCAGGAGCAGCCGGCCGAGGGAATACAGCTCAGGGCCCGGCAGCGGCGTTCCCGCCGGCTGGGCGGACAGCGGCTCGGCCGCCGCCTGGCCCAAGTAGCCAGCCATGCACGCCATGGACACGATGTCCAGCCGGTTGTGCTCAAAGACGCCCGCCAGCGGCTGTGGGTCGCCCGTGCGCAGGTAGTGAAAGTAAAGCTGCGGGATGAGGGCTCCCGGCACGTCGTCATGGCGGCAGTGGCCGAGCACGGTCGCCTCGAGATCGGCCAGGCGGCAGCTGTCGGTCAAGGGCCGCCACACCCGCCGGGCGGGGTACAGCAGGTCCAGGTGGGGCAGGGAAGGCAACCGCAAGCGATTCAGCGTTGCCCGGGTTTCCAGCAGCGGCCAGTCAAACGCCCGCCCGTTGAACGTGATGAGCCCGCGGGCGCTCTCGAGCTCCGCCTGCACCGCCGCCATCACCGCCGGCTCTTCGGGGTAGTCGCGCAGGAAGTACTGCCGGACGCGGAAGCCCTCTTCCGTGAACCGCCCGACGCCGACGAGAAACGCGTACGTCCCCGTACCCCTAGCCAGGCCCGTGGTTTCCAGGTCCACAAACGCCGCGTTGGCCGCGTCAAAGGTTTCGGGCAGCGCCCGGGACACAAGCCGCTGCCAGCCTCGCCTGGGCACGCGGAGACAGGCTTCCACGGGCACGCGGCCCTGGACGTGGTCCAAGGGGTAGACGCGCTCGAGGCATAGGACGCGACCAAACGGCGTCGAGACAAGCCGCTGCTCCACGCCGTCGACGGGCGGCAGCGCCCACGCACCCCACGGCGAGAAATCGGCCTCCGACACCCGCCGCGCTGGCGACGCCCACGGCGCCGGCGAAGCCCCTGGCGCCGGTGAAACCCGTGGCGCCGGCGAAACCCCCGGCGCCGGCGGTGCCGCCTCCGACCCCAAGGACCCCGACAACTCCGGCCCGAAGGCCGCCGCGGTGATGCTTGTGCCCGCGCCGGTGCCGCTGCCGGTGCTCGTAGCCCGCTGGGCCGGCGCCGCGGGCCGCAGCATGCGCAGCCGTTCCCGCAGGTTCACGCGGACCCGACCCCTCCGTTGAGCTGGGCGTTGGCCATGCCGTAAGATACCGGCGCAGGGCCCGGCACCGCCGGCTCCCGATCGAGCGCCGCCCGCAGCAGGCGCACCGTCGGCGCGCGCCCGCCCGCGTCGGGCCCCACGCACGCCGGGCAGCCGTCCTCGCACGCGCAGCCCGTCGCCTGCTGCAGGCACGCATCCAGGAGCGTCCCCAGCAGGTCGTAGGCTTTCTCCGCAAGCCCAATGCCGCCGGGATACGCATCGTAAAGGTAGATGGTGGGCCGCTGCGTCTGGGGCGCCCGCATCTCCACCGTCGCGCGCAGGTCCTTCGGGTCGCACATGAGGAACACCGGCGCCAGCGACTCCAGCAGGTGCGCCGTGCCGATCATGGCCGACTGCAGCTCGTCGGGCGCGAACCGCCGGGCGACGGCGTCGGGGATCTCCAGCCAGCACGCGGCCGTGTGCATCTGGTCCTCGGGCAGGTGAATTTCGCCCCAGCCCACGTTCTCATGGGTGTACAGCTTGATCTTCTTGAAGATGGTCGCCCGCCAGGCGGTCATGACCTCGCCGAAGCGCTTTTCCAGCGGCCCCTGGCGGTCTTGCCGGAACGTGTCCAGCACGCGGATGGTCACGGCGAGATTCGCGTCGGTGTAGTAGTCCACATCCACCTTGTGCACGTACGCCCGGTGCTCGTCCCAGTCCAGGCGGTCCACCAGGTACTGCTGCCCTTCGTGGATGTAGATGGCGTGCGTGTGCAGCATCGTCATGGCCGCGAGCCTGTCGGTTTCCCCGATGACGCGGTGCTGCGGCTCGGTGGTGTCCACGATGACGAAGTTCTCGTGGCTCGCGCTGCGCAAGCTGATCTCATTGGCAGGGAAGCTCTCGCTCATCCAGTGCCACTGCCCGCCCGCATGGTGCAGGATGCGCTCGTCCTGCAGGTAACCGAGAATCTCCGCCGTCCCCGCCGGGTCGACGCCAAAGGCTTCGCCGTCCCTGAACGGCAGCTCAAACGCCGCGCACTTCACGTGGCTCACCAGGATCATCAGGTTGTCCGGGTTGATGAGCGCGTGCTCGGGCGAGCCGCCGAAGACGTACTCGGGGTGCTTGGCGATGTACTGGTCCAGCGGCGCGCTGGACGCCACCAGCACCGCCACGGAAACTCCCTGCCGGCGCCCGGCGCGTCCCGCCTGCTGCCACGTGCTGGCGATGGTGCCGGGGTAGCCGGCCATGACGCACACGTCCAGCTGTCCCACGTCGATGCCCAGCTCCAGCGCGTTGGTGCTGACCACGCCTAGCACTTCGCCGTTGCGCAAGCCCCGCTCGATCTCCCGGCGCTGGTTGGGCAGATACCCGCCCCGGTAACCCCGGATGGCTTCGGCCCGCTTGGACGTGACGCCGCGGGCGCCCTTGGCCATGTCTTCCTTCAAGTACGTGAGCAGCACTTCCGTGGCCAGCCGCGACCGGGCAAAGACGATGGTCTGGATGTTGTGCCTCAGAAACCGGCCCGCCACCTGCCGCGCCGCCTGCAGCACCGGCTGGCGCAGGCCGTCCCGGGTGACTACCGGCGGGTTGTAGAAGATGAGGTGCCGCTCGCCTTGGGGGGCGCCGTTGTCGTCGATGAGCTCCATGGGCACCTCCGTCAGCCGCTCCGCCAGCTCCTTGGGGTTGGCGATGGTGGCGCTGGAGCACAAAAACTGCGGGTCGCTGCCGTAAAACCGGCAGATGCGCCGCAGCCGCCGCAAGACGTTGGCCACGTGGCTGCCGAACACGCCCCGGTACGTGTGCAGCTCGTCGATGACCACGTACTTGAGGTTCTCAAACAGCCGCACCCAGCGGGTGTGGTGGGGGAGAATCCCCGTGTGCAGCATGTCCGGGTTGGTGACGACCACATGCCCCGCCTGGCGGATGTGGGGCCTCAGGTCTGCGGGCGTGTCCCCGTCATACACGTAGGCCTGGATGTCCACGTCCAGGTGCCGGCACAATTCCTGGAGGGCCGCCACCTGATCCTGGGCCAGAGCCTTGGTGGGGAACAGGTACAAGGCCCGGGAGGCGGGCTCCTTCAGAATGGCCTGCAGCACGGGCAGGTTGTAGCACAGGCTCTTGCCCGACGCGGTGGGCGTGACGACCACGGTTGACCGGCCCGCCAGCGCCGCCGCGACCGCCTGCGTCTGGTGGGTGTAAAGGTCCTTGACGCCCCGGGCTTTTAAGGCCGCGACGAGGCGCTCATCCAGCCCTGCGGGAAACCCACCGTACCGCGCCGGTCGGGCCGGCAGCACTTCCCAGTGGGTGACGTTGGCGATGAAGGACGGGTCGTTCCTGAGCCAGTCCAAGACCTGGGCGAGATTCATGGGCGTCCTCCGCGGTCAGGCTCCAGTGGTCCTCCGTGAGGCTCCGTTGGTCCTCTGTGAGGCTCCATCGGTCCTCTAGTCAGGCTCCAGTCGTCCTCTGTCGGTTCCAGTGGTCATCGGGTTTCAGTGGTCATTTACGCAACGGGCGCTGAAGACAGGGCGGCCGCGTTCCACGGCCGCCGATCCCATCCATTCGATGGGCCGGTGTCGACGGATTGAGTTCCCCGGGCCCGGCCGGGGTTCCTGCCGCACACCGAAGGCGCGTTCGCTGCCGGCTGCCGGACCACCCGGACGAGCGGGCCGGGCGGGACGAGGGGTGGCGGGACAATCGCTGGCGGGACAATCGAGGGACGAGGGCTGGCGGACCAGGCGCGCCAAAGGGCCGGGATGACCCGGCCCCTTGCCGCGATCGCCGGTCGGCGGAGTCCGTTCAGGACTTCTTTCCCGGCGAACCCCACTTCTCCTCAAATTCTTCCGCAGACAGACGGTACCAGTCGGCGTTCTTCTCGATGTAGTCCTTCCACTTGTCCGGGACGTCGTCCTGCGGGAAGATGGCCTCCACCGGGCACTCGGGCTCGCAGGCGCCGCAGTCGATGCACTCATCGGGATCGATGTACAGC
>DATCKT010000064.1:0-14040 GCA_036562195.1 Limnochordales bacterium | reverse complement strand
GCTTCGCCCGCGGCTTCGGTTTCGTCTCCGCCTGCAACTGCAGCGCCGGCCTCGTCTCCGGCCGCGGCTCCGACTTCGTCTCGGCCGGCGCCTGGCGGCATGCAGCCGGGCGGCGCCTATGCGGGCGTGCCGCTGCGGCTGTGGGAAGTGCCGCCGGGGGCTCTGTCCGCGGCGGAGGAGGCTGTGACGGAGGATCCGGGTCCGGGGCCGGACATGGCGCCCGGGCCGCGCGGGGCCGCTCGACCGGCGCAGGGCGCCAAGGAGCAGCAGCCGCCGCCGGGGGCGGGGTCCGGCTCAAGAAGGTGAAGGTCCGGTTCGGTGAGAGAGCCGGTCTGAGCCGGTGACGGGTCCGGTTCGGTGAGGGGCCGGATCGGGTAAGTGACAGGCCCGGTTTGGTGAGGGACCGGTTCGCACAAGTGCTCGGACCGGTTCGGGCACGGGAGAGGAGGCTTTTGCATTGGCGAGACGTTTGTACCGCTCGCGCACGGAGCGCCTGCTGGGTGGGGTGTGCGGCGGGCTGGCGCGGTACTTTGACGTCGATCCGACGCTGATCCGCCTCGCGTGGCTTCTGACGTGCCTGTGGGCGGGCGCCGGGGTGCTGGCGTATGTGTTCGCGTGGATCTTTATCCCGCGGGAACCTAGGGAAGGTTGGTACGAGGAAGAGATGGGCCGCAGCTTCCCGGCCCGCAACGGCTCCGACGCCTACAACTTGGGCCGCCTCTTGGGCTGGGTGCTGCTCATCGCGGGCGTGGTCGTGTTTCTGCGGTTCGTGGGCTTCGTGCTGGCGTGGATGTTCGAACCCGGAGTCATCTTGGCGCTCTTGTTGGTGATTGTGGGCCTTTTCCTGTTAGGCAAGCGGGGTCACGGATCCCGCGTCCGGTGATGGCACCGGCGCGGCGGGCGTGCGGGGGAGGTGCGGGCCATGGGATGGTCCATCAGCGTCGGGAAGATACGCGGCATTAACGTCCGGCTGCACATTACGTTCTTATTGCTTCTGGCGTGGATCGCCATCGGCAACTACATGGCCGGCGGGGTCCCGGCCGCCATCCGCGCACTGGCCTTCATCATCGGGATTTTCGGCTCCGTGCTCCTGCACGAGCTGGGGCATGCCCTGGCCGCCCGGCGCTACGGCATCCGCACCCCCGACATCACTTTGCTGCCCATCGGCGGGGTGGCACGGCTGGAGCGGCTGCCCGAACGCCCGGTGGAGGAACTGGTGGTGGCCCTGGCGGGGCCGCTGGTCAACGTCGTCATCGCCGCGGTGCTGTACGTGGTGCTGGTGCTCTCGGGCCGGCCCGATCCGCTGAGCGGGTTCGGGATCATCGGCGGCCAGCTCATGGCGCAGCTGCTGGTGACCAACCTGTGGCTGGCCCTGTTCAACTTGGTGCCCGCGTTTCCCATGGACGGCGGGCGGGTGCTGCGGGCCATCTTGGCCACGTGGTTCGGGCATGCCCGGGCGACGCAGGTGGCGGCGTCGGTGGGCCAGGCTTTCGCATTCCTGTTCGTGCTGGCCGGGTTCTTTTTCAACCCGATGCTGATCTTCATCGGCTTGTTCGTTTACCTGGGCGCCGCGGGGGAGGCCTCCACGGCGCAGCTGCGGGATTTCGCCGAGTCCATGCCGGTGACGGGCGTGATGGTGACCGACATCCGGGCCCTGCATACGGGGGCGTCGCTGTCGGACGCGGTGGAGCTCTTGCTCAGGGGTTCGCAGAAGGAGTTTCCCATCGTAGACGGCTTGGGCCGGGTGGCCGGCATGCTGTGCCGGGAGGACATGATCCGGGCGCTGCGCATCTATGGGCCCGACGTGCCGGTGTCCCAGGTGATGCAGGCCAACGTGCCCGTGGTGCTGTGGACGGAGATGCTGCACAACGTGTTTCCCCGCATGATGGAGGGGCAGTACCCGGCCTTGCCGGTGGTGGACGGCACGGGAACGCTGGTGGGCCTGCTCACCCGCGACAACCTGGCGGAGGTCATCATGGTGCAGACGGCCATCGCCGACGAGCGGGCCGCCCGCTGGCGGCGCGGCGGCCCGTGGGAGGGCGGCGACCGGGTTTGGTAACGGCCGCGGGCGCACAACCGGCCGCTCGGGGCAACGGTGGCCGGAGCCGGCAACGGAGCCGGTGGCGGCGCTGGCAGCGACGCCGGTAGAGGTACCGGCAGCGGCGTTGGTAACTTCACCCGCAACCGCGGCCGGAAGCGGAGGTTGGCAGAGGCAGTGGAAGGGAGCCGGCTGGTGATGTGGCTGGGCGTTTTGCGCCTGTCCGCTCGCCAGCTCCAGCAGCGCTGGTTGGAGAGTGCCCTCATTGTGGTCGGAATTGCCCTGGGCGTGGGTGTGCTGACGACCGGTCAGGCCCTGGTCCGTTTTCAGACCGTGGGCCTGGTGGAGCTGGTGGCCCAGGAAGTACCTGAGTGGCGGGCCGTAAGCGTGCGCCCGGTGCGGATTGAACTGAGCAGCCAGTTCTTTGGGCAGGAAAGCCTCCCGGCGGTGCCCGTGTCGGCCGAGGTGCTGACCGAGCCGGTGCAGCCGACCCTGGAGGATGTGCTGGCCGTGCGGGAGGAAGTCCCGGGCGTCGCGCTGGCCACGGTGGAGTACGGGGCGCGCAGCGCCAGCGTGGTGGCGGTGGAGGACGGGCCGCCACCGGGTCCCGGGCAGCCGGCGTTGCAGCTGCAGACGGTAACGCCCGACGAGTTCGCCTTCCGGGGCCTGCGCTTTGTGGCGGGTGGGCCCTTCACGTGGGACGACCTGCTGGCCGGCCGGGCGGTGCTGGTCTTGGACGAAAGCGGCGCCAGGCGCCTGTTCCCCGATTTGACGCCCGCGGAGGTCATCGGCCGGACGGTGACGGAGGCGTCGGGGTCCACCGGGGCCCGCTGGCAGATCGTGGGCGTCGTGGAGCCCGGGGGAGGCTTGCTGGCCCAGCTGATGCAGGCCCAAGGCATCGACATGGTCCTGGGCTACGTGCCGGCCGCGTCGCGGCCATGGCTGGCGGCGGAGGGCGGGGCCGGGGCTCCGGATCCCCGCTCGACCACCTTCAACACCGCCTACTTTACCCCCGAAAGCGAGGCCCTCATCCCGCAGGTGGTGGCGGGCGTCGAGGCCTACTTCAGCCAGAAATACGGCGCCGGGAATCTCGATGTGCGCAACCCGCAGGCGCAGCGGGAGGAGGCGCTGGCGTGGCTGAGGCCGGCGGTGCTGGGGATTCTTGTGCTGGCCGGCCTGGGCCTGCTCATCGCGGCCATCAACATCCTCAACCTGTTCACCGCCCGGGTGCTGCGGCGGAAGCGGATCATCGGCGCGAGCATGGCGCTGGGCGCGACACGCGGGATGCTCTTTTGGCAGACGGCGGGAGAAGCGCTCCTTTTGGGCCTTCTGGGCAGCCTCGGGGGGCTTGTGATCGCATCAGGGCTCATCCAGGTGCTGCGGGCCGTGCTCATCCAGCTGGAGGGCGGCTCGGGCGTCGTGGCGGAGATCTACGCGCTTTTCCGCCTGGGCTTTGACGACGGGCTCTTGGGGCTGGCCGTCGGCATCCTCGTGAGCCTGGTCTTCGGCATTTATCCCGCCCTTCTAGGGGCGCGCCAGGATCCGGTGGAAGCGCTGCGGGTGGAGTAGCTGAGCGAGGCAGCAGCGGAGCAGCGGCGCAAGGGCGCCGTGGAGCGGAGGAGCGGAGTCGTGAGCGCCTTTTGGATTCGGCTGCGGCGCAACTGGTTTCGAAACCTACTCGCCATGGGGCAAGTGGCTCTGGCCATCGCGGCGGTGACCGCGGTGCTGGCCGACGTGGTGCCCGCCCTGCGGGCCCGATCCGCGGAGGAGCAGGTTACTTTCACCGTGCGCTTTGGCGCGCGGGAGGGCTTGGCCACGCGGTGGGTTTCCATCTTTACACCCGAGGACGCGGCCTGGCTGAGGGAGGAGGCCGCCAGCGTCGCCGCCGCCACGTGGTACCGGTCGGAGTTCTCCAGCGCCATCCGGGTGGATGAGCAGCGCTACCTGGTGCGGGGCCAGGGCATGGTGGACTTGGGGTTTCCGGACGTGATGGGCTTGCGCATGGTGACCGGCAGCTTCTTCACCCCAGCGGACATGGAGGCTGATGTGCCGCGGGTGGCGCTCGTCTCGGAGCAGTTGGCGCGGGTCGTCTTCGGCACGACTGACGTGGTGGGGCGTACCGTGAACATCCGGCCGACGGACGAAGCCCGGGTGCTGCAAGGGTTCGGCACGGGCGTGGACGCGGCCGCGGTGCTCGCCTCGCCGGGGTATGACGTGGAGATCATCGGCGTGTTCGCCCCGCCGCCCGGGGTGCCCTACCTGGGCTTCCCCAACATGGTCCCGATGGAGATCCTCCTGCCGGCGACGGCTCAGGCGACAGAGCCGGAGAACGAGGGCGAGTTGATCGTCGTGGCCCATCGGGGGATGGAGCAGGCGCTGCCGGAGGAAGTGCGGACGCTGCTTGCGGCCCGCATCGCCGGCCGCCCGGAGGCGTCTGAACCCATCGAGGGGCGGATGCCGGAGGTCGTCGTGGACCAGGACGTTTCGATGCAGTCGCTGCGCGAGGCGCAGCTGCAGGGCGCGATGCTTTTGGGGGCGATGGGCATGGCGGCGCTGGCGGTGTCGGGCATCGCGATGTTCACCACCACCCTGGCCAACTTGGCGCAGCGCACCCGCTACATCGGTCTCAGCCGCGCCTTGGGCGCGACCCGGCTGCGGGTCGTGCGGGAAGCGGTGGCGGAGTCGGCGCTTATCGCCGGGCTCGGAGGCGCCGGCGGGGTCCTTTTGGCGTATCCCCTGCGGCGGTGGGTGCTGGCGCCGCTCATGCGGGGGCTGACCAGCGCCCCCGTGGAGGCTGTGGACGTGGCCATCGTCGGCGTGGCCGGGGTGCTCTTGGCCATGGCGGTAGGAGCCGTGGCGGCCTTGTATCCGGCGTGGACGGTGGCCCGCCTGGCACCCGCCGAGGCGTGGCGGGAGGGACGGCTGTAATGGCGGGCAAGATGGGGCCCTTGCTTGGGGATTTCAACCGGCCGATCTTCGGCGACAAGCAGCGGCGGCGACAAGCGGCGCCCGCCGGCGGGCCGCCGCCGCAGGTCAGGATGCCGGCGCAAGGCGCTGCGGCGCCGCAAGGTCAGGCGCCGGCGCAGGGCGAGACGGCGGCGGGCGTGGTAGGGAGGTCCTCGGGACCAGCCCCCGCGCCACCGTCGACTGCCCCGCCCGCGGCCGCGCCTAGTGCGGCGGCGGTTCCTCCTCCAGCGCCGCCCATCGCTAGGCCGCAGGGCCCGGCGATGACGGCGGCCGGCGGCGGCAGCGGCGCGGGTAGCCTTCTTGGCCAGCCGGTGCGCCGGCGCCGCCGCCTAGGACTGCAGGTGCAGATGCTTCTGTTCGGCGGCGTGATCATGGCGGGAATCGGCCTCGCGGCCTACTACTTCCTCCGCCCCACCGAAACCCGCTTCGTCCTGGACAGCTACCAATACGCAACGGTCACGGAGCGGTCGTTCCGGGAACTGATCGTGGGTACGGGCACCGTCACCCCGGACACGGTGGTGGTGTTCAGCGCGCCGGTGCCCGCCCGCGTCGCCGCCATCCACGTGGAACCCGGCCAGGACGTGGTCCAGGGGCAGGTGCTGGTGGAGCTGGTCTCCGACGAGCTCACCGAACGGGTGGAGGCCGCCCAAGCGGACCTGAACCGGGCGCGCCTGGACCTGGAGCAGGCGCGGCTGACCCGGGAGGCCGACGTGACCGCCAAACGCCGGGAGTGGGAGACAGCCAGCGAGGCGCTGGCCGAGGCCGAAGAGCGGCTGCCCGTCATGGAGGCGCTGTACGCGTTGGGCGGGGTGTCGGAATCGGAACTGCAGCAGGCCCGGGAAGCGGTGGCGCGGGAGCGGGCTCGGGTGCAGCGGGCGGCGGAGGCCTTGGCCCTGGCCGAGCAGCAGGCGGCCCTGGCCCAGGAGCAGGCCCAGCAGCAGCTGCTCACCCTCGAGCGGCAGCTCGCGCGCGTGGTGGAGCAGCGGGACGACCTCACCGTGCGGGCCGATGTGGACGGGCGCGTCCTGGACGTGCCGGTGCGTGTGGGCCAGCACGTGGAGCGGGGCACCGAAGTGGTCCGTTACGCGGACATCCGCCGCCAGCACGTGGAAACCACCGTCACGCCCGAGCAGGCGGGGCGGCTGGCGCCCGGCTCGCCGGCGGTGCTGCGCCTGGGTGGGCGCGAGATCCCCGCTGTGACGGCTTTTGTGGCGCCGCAGGCCACCACCGCCGGCGGGCAGGGCAGCCAAACCCGCGCCGCGGTGCCGGTGCGCCTGGCGGTCGATGAGGAGCTGGCCCGGGACTTGTGGCCCTTCGCCGAAGTGGCGGTGGAGATCGAGCTGGGTGTGCGGCCCGACCGCCTGGCGCTGCCGCGGGGGCCCTTCTTCACCACGGGCGATGCGGCGTTCGTGTACGTCATCTCCGCCGACGGGCGGCAGGCGGAGCGGCGGGATGTGCGCTACGGCGCGGTGGACGGCCAGTGGATTGAGGTGCTCGACGGGCTTGTGCCCGGCGAACGCATCATCTACAGCTCCTACGCCGCGTTTCGCACCCAGCGCACCATCGACCTGGTGCCCGAAGGGGGAAGGCCCGTTGACCCACGCTGAGACCGTGCCGTACACGCAAGACGTCCCTGTCATCGAATTGCAGCACGTCAGCAAGGTGTACGACCAGTTCAAAGAGCCGGTCGTCGCGCTTCGGGACGTGAGCCTGGCCATCTACCGGGGCGAGTTTGTGTCCATCATGGGCCGTTCGGGCTCGGGCAAGTCCACGCTGCTCAACATCCTGGGCCTGTTGGACCGGCCGAGCCACGGGGTGTACCTGCTGGAGGGCGTGGACGTCACGACCCTCAAGGACGGCGAACTGGCCCGCATCCGGCGGGACCATTTCGGTTTCATCTTCCAAAGCTACAACCTGTTCCCCGAGCTGACGGCCTTGGAGAACGTGGAAGTGCCGATGATTTACGCGGGCGTCCGGGCGCGCCAAAGGCGGGAGCGGGCGCGGGCGTTGCTGGAACACGTGGGCCTCGGCCATCGCCTGAAGCACCGGCCCATGGAGATGTCCGGCGGCGAGCAGCAGCGGGTGGCCATCGCCCGCGCGCTGGCCAACTCGCCGACGCTGCTGTTGGCCGACGAGCCTACGGGAAACCTGCCCAGCGAGCAGGGACAACAGATCATGGAAACCATCGCCTACCTCAACGACTTGGGCATGACGGTCATCGTGGTCACCCACGACCCCGGCATCGCCCGCTGGGGCACGCGGCTGCTTACCTTGCGGGACGGGCAGCTCATCGGCGATGAGCCCATCCCCGAACACGAACGGCACCGGGGGCGACGGCAACAGGGGGAGGAGGTGGAACACCGTGAAGAAGTGGTCTGAAGTCCTGCGGCGGATGCTCTTCCTGGCGCTGGCGGGGCTTTTGGGCGCGGCGCCCGTCGCGCTCGGGGCTGATGACAAGACGCCGGGAACGTCGGGGCAGGCGGCTTGGCCGGTGTCGTCGGCTGGCGCGGCCCACGAGGGCGAGACGGTCTTGCCGTGGGCCCAGGCGATCCAGATCACGGTGGCCGACGCGGTGCAGCAGGCCCTTGTCAACTCGCCTGAGCTCACCCTCGCGCGGCTGGCCGTCGCCGAAGCGGAGATCGCGCTGCAGGAGGCCGCCATCGGGCGCATGGCCGGCCAGCCCGAGTCAGCCTACCGCGATGCCCGGGACAAGCTGCAGGAAGCCCGCGACGCCTACACCGACCAACTGGTGCAGGTGGCCCTGCGGGTGGAGGAGGCCTACTACAACGTCCTGCGCTCCTACGAGCTCTTTGCCATCCAAGAGAGCAACCAGGAGCAGGCCGATCGCCAGCTGGCCGTGGCCCGGGCCCGCTACGAAGCGGGACTCATCGCCCGGCAAGACCTCCTCGAAGCTGAACTGAACCATGAGCAGAGCCGGCTGAGCCTGGAGAAGGCCGCGCGCGATGTGGAGGAGGCCCACCGCCGGCTCGCGGAGTTGATGGGGGCCGTCGAAGGGGCGCCGTTGCTCTTGGTGGAGGAAGTGCGCTTCTCTCCGCTGCGCATCGACCTCGAAGACGCCCTCGCGGAGGCCGTGGCCCAGCGGGCGGAAGTGGTGCGGGCCCAGCGGGCCGTGGAGCAGGCTCGCGAGCAAGTCGCGCAGGCCGACAACCCCTATGCGGCGCCGGTGGAACTGCGGCGGGCCCAGTTCAACCTGGAGCGGGCGGAGATCCAACTGGAACAGGCCCGCACCCAGGTGCGGCAGCAGGTGCGCCAGGAGTGGTTTCAGCTGCTGGACGCCGAGCAGCAGGTGGCCATGACCGGCCGCCAGGAGGAGCTGGCCCGAACCCGCGTCGAGATCAGCCGCGCCCGCTACGAGGCGGGGCTCATCTCCCTACTGGAGCTCCTGCGGCATGAGGCGGAGTACGCGCAGGCGCGCCTCAACGCCGCGGGCGCCGTGTGGGACTACAATCTGGCCAAGGCCCGCTTCCTGCGCACCTTGGGCCGGTCCGAGCTGCCGCCGCTGCCCTTCGCCATTGAGGAGTACATCAACAGCTGGGAGGAGCTCGAGTGATTCAGCAGGTCTCCGCGGGCATGCGCCTGCTGGCGCTGACCCTGGCGGCCCTGCTCGCCGCGGCCGGTGGGGCGGGCGTGAGCGCGGCGGGGGACGAACCCTCGGCCATCGCCGTCCCCACCCCAGCGGAAACGCCGGCGCCGCTTTATTTGTCCGAAGCCTTGGCCCAAGCCCGGGCGTGCGGGCCGGGCTTCGCCAGCGCCAGCCTGGCGGCCGAGGCCCTGGAGCTGGAACGGCTCGCCCGCCGCGCCCAGCGGGTGCCGGCCCCCCGGCTTTCCGTCCAGACGGATCTGCACCCGGTGGTCCGCACCGGTGTCACGGCGGCGGTGGAATGGACCATCTTTGACCGTGTGACGGTGTCGGCCCAACTGCCCGGCAGCGTGACGGTGGGTTACACCCTGTGGCCGCCGGAGAACGTGGGCCTGAAGCAGGCCGTGGACGACTTGAGCCTGGCTGTGCGGAGGCTCGAGTACCTGCACGCCGTGGCCACGGCGCACCGCGCCGTGGTGGAGGCCTTTGCGGGCCTTGAGGGCGCCCGGGCCGGTTTGACGCTGGCCGCCCAGGAGCTGGCGCTCGCGAGGGAGCGCGCGGCCGCTGCCCACGAACGGTACGTCAGCGGCCAGATCGGCTTCCGCCAGTGGCAAGAGGCGCGACAGGCGTTGCGGGACGCGGAAGTAGCCTACCAGCAGGCCCAGTCCGGTGTCCAGCAGGCCGAGAAGCGCTTGGCGCGGCTTATGTGGAGCGCCTGCGATCCGGACGCCGACGGGTCCGTCCTCGCGGACCGCTCGCTCATCGACGACCTCCCGTGGGACGAGTACATCGCGCAGGTGCAGGCCGTGCTGGCGCAGCCGGAAGCCGAGTCGCGCGAGCGGGCGCTGGCGCGCCACCTCGGGTATCAAGAGGCGCTGCTCGAGCAGCGGCGCCGGGAGCTGGCGCTGGCGGAGGCGAAGCGGGCCGCCCGCTTGAACCTGGCGGCGGGCGCCAGCGTGAAGATCCCCGTCGCGGGCGGTCCAGGCGCGCAGCCGGACTTCACGGCCCAGGTCACCGCCCAGCTGGACCTCAGCCAGCGGACCCGCGTCCAGGAGCAGCAGGAGGCCTTGGCCCTGGCGGCCGCGGAGGCCCGCGCCCAGCAGGCTTTGTTGGAAGCCCTGGACGCCGTGAGCGCCGCGCGCCTGGCCCTGGAGAACGCGCAGTTGGCCCGGGATGTGGCCGAGCGCGGCGCGCGCCAGTCCTTGGACGACCTGGCGGTGGTGGAGCGGCGGCGGGAAACGGGCTTTGCCGGCCCGCTGGAACTGGCCGAGGCGGAACTGGCCGTGGCCCAGGCGGCGGTTAAACTGGCCCAGGCGGAAACCGACGTGCGGCTGGCCTGGTTGGCGCTGGGGACGTTGCTGGGCGTTCAGCCGCCCGAGCGGCAAGCGGAAGCGACGCCCGCGGATGAAGCGCCCGCGGGCCATTAAGCCGTTAGCGAATCAGGCTGTTCGGCCCGGGCTTGCCCGGTTGGGGCCAGGGCAGATCCCGGCTGCGGCGCTGCCGGCCCGGTGCCGCCCGGGTACGCCCCGTCGCTGCGGATGACCCGCACCTTGGTGACCCGCTTCCCTTTGACTTCCACCACGGCCAGCTCCACGCCCGGCGCCACCACCAGCTTGTCGTGGGGCTGCGGGACGCGGCCGAGCTTGTAGAACACGTAGCCGCCGACGGTTTTGGCCTCGTCCTCCGGGATGTTGAGGCCGAACTCCTCGTTCAAGTCCTCAATCAAGTAGCCGCCGTCCACTTCCAGGGAGCGGTCATCCACCGCGACGGGGTCGCCTTCGTCGGCGTCGTGCTCGTCCATCAGTTCGCCCACGATCTCCTCAATGATGTCGCCCATGGTCACCATGCCCAGCGTCTGCGCCCACTCGTCCAGCACGACGGCGATGGAGATGCGCAGCGCCTTCATGCGGGCGAAAGCGCGTTCGACGGTCAAGGTTTCCGGAACAAAGAGCACGGGCCGAATGATGTCGTCCAGCGACTTGCCGCCCGCCTGTTGCGCCCGCACCAGGTCCTTGATGTGCACGGCGCCTACGATGTTGTCCAGCGTGTCCTCATACACCAGGACCCGGGAGTAGGGGTGCTGGGCGAAGAGCTCGGCGATCTCGTCGATGGTCATGGACCGGGGCGCGGCCACGATGTCCACCTTCGGCACCATGATCTCGCCCACGGTGGTTTCGCCGAACTCGAACACACGGTGAATGAGATCGTGCTCCTGCGCATCCAAGACACCCTGTTCCTGGCCCAGGCTGACCATGGTGCGGATCTCCTCCGGGGTCACCCGCGGCTTGGCGGCCGGATCGCCCCCCAGCAGGCGGATGACGCCGTTGGAGAGGGCGTTGAGCAGGGAGGTGACCGGCGACGCCAGCTTGGTCAGGAGGGCAACGGGCCCGCCCACCACCGTGGCCGCCGTGTCGGCGTGGTAGGCGGCCACGGACTTGGGCAGCACCTCGCCGAACACGAGGATGATGACGGTCATGGCCGCCGCGGCGTAGCCGGTGCCGGCGGGACCCCATAGATCAATGGCCACAGCGGTGGCGATGGTGGACGCGAGGATGTTCACCAGGTTGTTGCCGATCAGGATGGTGGTGATCATGCGCTGGGGGACTTCCAGCAGGTTAAGCACAGTGCGCGCGCGGCGGTTGCCCTCTTCGCTCAGGTGCCTGAGGCGTAATCGGTTGGCGGACAAAAGGGCGACTTCGGAACCGGAAAAGAACGCCGAAGCGAGGACCAGCCCAATCAGTGCCACAAGAAGCAGCACGCTACTGGGTCCTCCGTCGGAACCATCCATTCTCGCTGTTCCTCCAGTTTTGAAGGGTTGCAACGCCCGAAACCGGAAAAAGGCTCAGAGCCGTTGGCTTGAGCGCAACCGGAGCTTCGGGCATTCCTGCCCCACCGTCGGCTCGCTCCTCCCAACGGTGGGGTAGAAAAACCCAACCATACAATAGCGCACGGGCGGGAGCTTGTCAAATTTGCCGCCGCCCCCTGCAGGCCCCGCTGGGCTTCCCGTGGGCCCCGTTTTCCCGGTTTTTCGCGTCCGGAAACCGGATTTTCGGAAGGGACGCAGATTCTCATCGTGACCCGCCCGCGGCCGGCACGCTGTTGTCCCACGGTGCCGGAGTTTACCGACGGCGGAGGGTGGGACGGGGATTCCCGATAGCGGGGAGCACAGGCTTGCCAGGATCCAGTCCGGCGCCGGGCGAAGGCAGAAACCCGACGGCACGCCCATGGATCAGGTTTCCGTGCTGTAGTTCCTCCATCCGCACTCGGCGAATTCGTCCACCCCAGATGGGATTGCCGGTTGCATAAACATGCCAACACGCTGTATAATTACCCAGTCCGGTGCCGTGAAGCTGCCGGCGATTCTACAGCGGATAGCGGGGAAACCAACGTGAAGCAGGCGGTTCGCAAGGTTGTGCTGGCCTACTCGGGCGGTTTGGACACTTCGGTGGCCATCCCTTGGCTCAAGGAGAATTACGGCTGCGAAGTGGTGGCCATGGTGGCCGACGTCGGTCAGGGGGACGAGCTGGCCGGCATTGAGGAAAAGGCCCTGAAAAGCGGCGCCTCCCAGGTGTTTGTGGAGGATGTGCGGCAGGAGTTCGTCAAGGATTACGTTTTCCCGGCGCTGCGGGCGGGGGCCATCTATGAAGGCAAATACCTGCTGGGCACGTCGCTGGCCCGGCCGGTCATCGCCAAGCGCCAGGTGGAGATCGCCCACCGGGTGGGCGCCGACGCCGTGGCCCACGGCGCCACGGGCAAGGGCAACGACCAGGTGCGCTTCGAGCTGACGTACAAGGCGCTGGACCCGTCCCTCAAGGTCATCGCCCCCTGGCGGGAGTGGGAGATCCGCTCCCGGGAGGACGCCATGGCGTACGCGGCGGCCCGCAACATTCCCGTGCCGGTCACCAAGGCCAAGCCGTACAGCATGGACCGCAACCTGTGGCACATCAGCTACGAAGGCGGCATCTTGGAGGATCCGTGGCGGGAGCCGCCGGCCGACATGTTCCGCTGGACCGTGTCGCCGGAGCAGGCGCCCGATGAGCCCGAATACGTGGAGATCGGTTTCGAAGCGGGCTGGCCTACGGCCGTGAACGGCGTCGCGTGCGACCCCGTGACGCTGGTGGAGCAGCTGAACGCCATCGGCGCGCGCCATGGGGTCGGCCGGGTGGACATCGTCGAGAACCGCCTGGTGGGCATGAAGTCCCGCGGCGTGTACGAAACCCCGGGCGGGACGCTTTTGCACGCGGCTCACCGGGAACTGGAGAGCCTGTGCCTCGACCGGGACACGCTGCATTTTAAGGAGATCATCGCGCCCCGCTACGCGGAACTGGTCTACTACGGCCAGTGGTTCACGCCGCTGCGCAAAGCGCTGGACGCGTTCGTGGACAGCATCCAGGCGCGGGTCACCGGGGTCGTGCGGCTGAAGGTGTACAAGGGCCAGGTGCAGGTGGCCGGCCGCCGCTCGCCCTACTCCTTGTACAGCGAAGACCTGGCCACCTTCGGCGCGGACAACGTGTACAACCACAAGGACGCGGCGGGCTTCATCAACCTGTTTGGGCTGCCCATCACCGTCCAAGCGCGCCTGGAGCAAAAGCTCGCGCAGGAGGCCGCAGCCCAAGGGGCCGGCGAGAAGCGCGCGTCGTAACGCCAGGCCGCATGGGCTGTGCTAGCCGCATGGGCTGCGCTGGGCGTGCGCGGCTGCGCAGGGTGTGCGCGGCTGCGCAGGGTGAGCGGGCCGCGGGGGCTGAGTCTTGATCGCGTGGAGGGCGCAAGGGCGACGATGAGCAGCGAGAGCAAGAAGCTGTGGGGCGGCCGCTTCGCCAAGGGCACGGCGGCCGCCGTGGATCAGTTCCATTCGTCCATCGCTTTCGACTGGCGCTTGTATAAGGAAGACATCCGGGCGAGCCAAGCCCACGCCCGCATGCTGGCCCGCTGCGGCATCATCACCCAGGAGGAAGCTGACGCCATCTGCCAGGGGCTCGCGGGCATCGCGGCCGACATTGAGGCGGGGCGGGTGGAGTTCTCGGTGGAGGCCGAGGACATCCACATGAACGTGGAGCAGCTGCTGACGGAGCGGATTGGGCCCGTGGCCAAGAAGCTCCACACCGCCCGCAGCCGCAACGATCAGGTGGCCACCGACACGCGCCTTTGGGTGATGGGGGCCATCGACGAGCTGGACCGCCGGCTGCGGTCGTTTCAGGAAACCCTGGTGCGGCTGGCGGAAGCCCACCGCGACGTAATCCTGCCCGGCTACACGCACATGCAGCGGGCCCAACCGATCTTGCTGGCTCATCATCTGCTGGCGTACTTCGAGATGTTCCAGCGGGACCGGGAGCGGCTGGCCGACTGCCGCCGGCGCACGGCCGTCTCGCCCCTTGGCGCGGGCGCCTTGGCCGGCGTGACGCTGCCCATCGACCGCTGGGCCACGGCGCGGGAG
>DATCKT010000053.1:0-2498 GCA_036562195.1 Limnochordales bacterium | reverse complement strand
CCTGTACGGCGTGCCCTACGCCATCGCCATGGAGTTGGGCTTCTTTGAGGAACACGGCATCGATCTGCAGGGCATCGTGACGTCCGACGGCGGCGGCACCACGGTGCGCAACGTGTTGGCGGGCCGGCTGCCCTTCGGCGAGGTGTCCACCGTCGCCGCGGTGACCGCGTACAACGCCGGCGCGCCGCTGGTGATCGTGGGCGGCGGTGCCCGCTCGGTGGCGGAGATCCTCTGGGTGGCGCGCCCGGGCGATCCCATGAACTCCATTCACGACTTCCGGGGCAAGACCATCGCCTACACAAGCCCCGGGTCGGTGACCCAGGCGGTGCTGGCCTTGTCGGTGGAGCGGGCCGGCATGCAGTGGTCCGACGTGAACGCGGTGGCCCTGGGCGGCCTGGGCTCTGGGCTGACGGCGTTGGGCCAGGGCGGCGTCGAGGCCGCGCCCATCATGGACCCGGTGTGGGCCCGGCAGCACGATCAGTGGAAACCCGTCTTCTGGGTCAAGGACTACGTGCCCAGCTACATGCAGACGGTGTTCATCGTGTCGCCGCGGCTGCTTGAGGAGCGGCCGGACATCGCCAAAGCCTTCATCGACGCGCGGCGCAAGGGCGTCGAGTACATCTACTCCAATCCCGACCACGCGGCGGAGATCTTCGCCAAGGTGTACGACCTGCCGCTGGACGTGGCGCAGCGCTCCATCCAAAACGTAATCAACGAGCGCTGGTGGTCCACGGGCGGGCTGGACCCGGAAGGCCTCAAGGCCGTGGAGGAGGCCATGCAGCGCATGGGCCTCATCAGCGGTCCCGTGGCGTGGTCCGAGATCATCGACCAGAGCCTGCTGCCAGAAGAGGAACGGATTGAACTGCCATGACCCACGGGGTTGCGCCGTCGCAGGGGAGCCGGGCCGAGCCCGGCCCCCTGCTGGTCATCGACTCGGTCACCAAGCGGTACGGATCGCCCTCCGAGGACGACGACCAGGTGCTGGCCGTCGACGGTTTCTCCTTGAGCATCGCGCGGGGCGAGTTCGTGTCCCTGGTCGGGCCCAGCGGTTGCGGCAAGACAACCGTGCTGGAGATCATCGCCGGCCTGCGGCAGCCCACGAGCGGGGCCGTGTACCTGCAAGGCCAGCGCCTCAAGGAGCCCCACCCAGCCGTCGGGGTCGTGTTTCAAGAGGACAGCGTCTTCCCCTGGCGGACGGTGCTGGACAACGTCGCCTTTGGGCTCGAGATGCGGGGCGTGCCGCTCCATGAGCGCCGGCAGCGGGCCATGCGGATCCTGGAGTTCATGGGGCTGGCCGACTTCGCCCAGCGCTACCCGTACCAGCTTTCCGGGGGCATGCGCCAGCGGGTGGCCATCGCCCGCACGCTGGTGCTGGAGCCGGAAGTGCTGCTTTTGGACGAGCCGCTGGGGGCGCTCGACGCTCAGACCCGCCTGGTGATGGTGGACGAGGTGTTGCGCATCTGGCGGGAAACCGGCACCACGGTGCTGTTGGTGACCCACTCGCTGGAGGAGGCGGCCCTTTGCTCCGACCGGATCGTGGTGATGACCGCCCGTCCCGGCCGCATCAAGGAAGTGGTGGAAACCGGGCTGCCCCGGGACCGCTCCAGCCGCATGATGGGGACGGAGCGGTTTGCCCATCTTTCCCAGACCGTCTGGGATCTCCTGCGGGAGGAGTCCCTGAAGGCGTTGGAACGGCGGTGATGCCATGAACCACGAGTGGAAGGTACGGCTGGCCCGGCTCGCGGTGGTCGCGCTGCTCCTGGCGCTTTTGGAGGTGGCGCCGCGGGCTGGCTGGGTCGACCCCATCACCTTGATCCCGCTTTCCCGCATCGTGGCCGGCACCTGGGAGCTGGCCGCGTCGGGGCGGCTCACCCCGCACTTCGTCGCCACTGCGACCAACGTCCTCATCAGCCTGGTCTTAGCGGTGGTGACCGGTTTCGCCCTAGGAATCGTGCTGTGGCGCTCGCGGCGGCTGTGGGCGGTGCTGGAACCGTACTTGGCCACCTACTACGCCGTGCCCTTTTTCGCCTTTTACCCTCTTCTGATCGTGTTGTTCGGCATGAACCGCCTGCCCATGATCGTGATCGCCTGGGCCTTCGCCGTGGTGGCCATGGCCGTCAACACCGCCCTGGGTTTCTCCCGGGTGCGGGAGGCGTACGTCAAGGTGGGCCGTAGCCTGGGACTCACGCCCTGGCGGATGCTGCGCCACATCTACCTGCCCAGCGCGGTGCCCTACGTGTTCACGGGGCTCAAGCTGAGCGTGAGCTACTCCGTCATCGGCATCGTGGCCAGCGAGTTCATCCTCTCCACGCAAGGCCTGGGGTGGCTGGTGTCGTTTTCGTACAACTTCTTTGACCTGACGGGCATGTACGCCGCCATCACGTTGATCTTGGTCCTGGTCATCGTCCTCAACGGGCTGCTGTTGTGGTGGGAAGGCCGGCTGTACAGGCGGGAGGTGTAGGGCCGTGGCCGTGACGCTGCCCAAACCGGTGCAGGCC
>DATCKT010000020.1:0-10725 GCA_036562195.1 Limnochordales bacterium | reverse complement strand
GTAAAGGTCGATGTCGTCCCGGTTGATGGCCGCGTCCAGGTCGTCCGTGCTTTCCGGGATCGACCACTGCCGGGCAAAGGCGTCGGCCCGCTGCTTGGTGCGGGAGTATACGAGCTTGACCTCCTGCCCGGGCACGTCCTTCAGGCCCAACATGTAAAAGTTCGCCACGAAACCGGCGCCCAGCATGCCAAGGCGCACCGTCTTCATTGTCGCTGCCTCCTTCTCATGGTCCTCAGTCCCGATCCAGGCATGTGCTTCCGTCGCCTCGGAACGCCCGCATCCCCCCCTGACCAGCGGCGGAGGCCTCCTGCCCGTCGGGGGCCCCTTGCGCGGCGGAGTCCTTCCGTGCCTCCGCCCACGCTGCCAAGTCGGCAAAGGGCACCAGCCGCGCGCCCGCCGGCCTGCTCACCCACCAGGCGCCGGCCGCGTTGCCCAGGCGGGCGGCCCGCTCCGGATCCCATCCCCGGACCAAGGCCGCCATGAAGGCCGCCCCGAACACGTCGCCCGCGCCGGTGGAATCCACGGCTTGCACGGGGTACGCGGGAACGTGCCGGCGCGCCGCCCGGCTAGCCACCAGGCACCCGTGCCGGCCCAGCTTGATGACGACGGCGCCGCAGCCGCGGGCTAAGAGCGCGTCGGCCGCCTCCTCAGGAGCCCGGCAGCCCGTCAGCGCCCGGGCTTCGTCCAGGTTGGGCAGGAAGTAGTCGGCGTAGGGCAGGTAGTCGGCCAGCACGTCCATCCAGCGCCCGGCCGCATCCCAGCAGACGTCCAGGACGGTGATCCGCCCCATCTCCTTGGCCCGCCGCAGCGCCTGCGCCCCGTCGGCGCCGTCGAAGGCCGGCAGCACAAACACGCTGGTCAAATGAAAGATCCGCGCCCCGGCCACCAGGTCCCACGGCACGTCCGAGGTGCGGAAGGCCGCGTCGGCACCAAGCACATGCAGGAAGCTGCGCTCGCCGTCGGGCCGCACGCCGGCCACGGTGACCGCGGTGGGTTCCTCCCCTTGCACCACACCGCGCACGTCCACCCCGGCCGCCTGCATGGCGTTGAGCAGGTACGTCCCCCACGGATCCCGCCCGATGCGCCCCACGGCCAGCGCCCGGTGCCCAAGCAAACCCAGCGCGATGGCGGTGTTGACCGCGTTGCCGCCCGGCTGCAGGCTGATGCTGTCCACGAACGCGATCTCCCCGGGCGGGGGGAACGCCTCGCCCGGGCGCACGATGACGTCCACCGCCATGTTGCCGACGGTGCACACGTCGATGGGCTGGTGCCCACGCCGTTCCGCCGTCACGCGGGATCACCCGGCTCTACGCCCCCGTGCAGGAGAGCGCCCATTTGTTCCAGCTGCGCCCGCAAGGCGCTTGTGTCCACATCCCGCACCGACGTCTTGCGGCGCAGCGCCAGCGCCGCCGCGACGCCGGCCGCCTGGCCCATGGCCATGCACTGGCCGATGCTGCGCACCGAGGCGTGCGCGTCGTGGGTCGCCGAGAGGCAGCGCCCGGCCACCAAGAGGCCGTCCACCTTCTGCGGCACCAGGCACCGGTAGGGCACGTGGTACACTTCGCCTTCCGGCAAGTACTGCCAGCGGGTGTCGCTGCCGCCGTGGTGGTCTTCGATGGGAGCGCCGCACTGGGCGATGCCATCGGGGAACTTGCGCGCCGACAGCACGTCGTCGGCGGTCAAGCGGTACTCCCCGATGATGCGGCGGCTTTCGCGGATGCCCACATGGGTGCTGACGCCAAGGAGAAACGCCCGCTCGTACCCGGGCACGTTCTCGACCAGGAAGCGCACGTACTCCTGCACCTGGCGGCGGCCTTCCACCTCCGCGGCCGTCAAGGAAACCGGGTCCGTCCCGTCCACGGCCGGCATGCGGGTCATGTTGGCCACCATCACGCCCGGGTGCGGCGTGATATGCACGCTGCCCTCCTGCCGGGGCAGGCGGTAGCGGCCGCTCGTGTGGGCTTCCCGCATCAGGGCCTCAAGCTCTCTGCGGGGCACCGCCCGCGCCCGCTCCACGTCCACGCCGCCCAGCGTGAAGGTGGTGGTCGCGCTCTGCACCGGACCGTCTACGCCCGCCTGCTCCAGCGGGGCGCCGGCGCGGGCCGCCACGTCCGCGTCGCCCGACGCGTCGATGATCACCCGGGCTTTCACGGCAAAGAGGCCCTGCTTGCCGTCGACGACCAGGCCTGTGATCGCGTCCCCCGCCATGAGGACGTCGGTGCAGAACGAGTGTAACAGCAGGCGCACGCCGGCCGCCTCGGCCAGTTCGTCGTAAACGAACTTGAGCACCGTCGGGTTGTAGGTGACGCCCATGCCCGCGCCGTAGGTGTTGGGCCGCATGATGGCCGCCCGGCGCGCCAGCAGCTTCTGGACGATCTCCCAGGGTATGCCTCCCACCACCCGCTTAGGGATAGCGCCGGGGGTGAAAAACCCATAGAAGGTATCCAGCACGCCGGTGCTGGTGCCGCCCAGATACCCGTGCCGCTCCACCAGCAGCACGTCCAGGCCCAGGCGGGCGGCGGCCACCGCCGCATTGACGCCGGCCGCGCCCCCGCCCACCACCGCCACGTCGGCGGCCAAGCGGACGGGAATCTGCCGGCTGTAGGTCACGATCTCAGGCTGGGCGGCGTGGGACGACATGGCTCTCTACCCCGCCTGCTCCCGGGTGTGGTACAGGGCGAACGCCCGGGCCGGATTGCGCACCAGGATCTGCTGGATGGCCTCTTCGTCCAGTCCCTGCTCTTTTAAGCGCGGCACGAACACGTTGAGCAAGTACCCAAGGCCCGGGCCGCCCCCGTAGCTCACGCGGGACGACCGCTTGGCCAAATCGCTGCCCAGCAGGATGCGGTCCCCGTAGCCGGCTTCGAACATGGCGGCGATGGTGCGGGCGATGGCTTCGTCGGTGTAGTACTGGACCCGGGAGGGGCCGTCGTAGCACAAAAACGCCCCGGTGGCCGCAATGGCCTTGTGGTAGCCCAGGTCCAGGTTGCGGTCCACGTGCCCGATGATGATCGCGTCGGCCGGCACGCCGTGGTCCGCAAGCCGCGACACTTGCTCCAGCGCCATCGTGCCGTAGGTCGTGTGGGTGCTGATGGGAGCGCCCGTCCGGCGGTGGGCCATGGCCACCGCGGCGAACAGCTTCTCGTAGATGGGCAAGATGGCGTGCTGGTCGGTGGCCGCCTTCAACACGCCCGCCCGGGCGGGCAGCCGCTCCACGATGGGCCCGCCGTAGTCGTGGCGGTCCATCCCTACCTCGATGTCGTCGATGAACAGCTGCGCGATCTGCTCGACGGTATAGTGATAAATCCAGTGGTCGCGGGTGTAGTACTTGGCCTGGTGAAACCCGGACGCTGCGATGACGTGGACGCCGGTGCGGCGGGCCACCTCCACCAGCCCCGCCGCGTCGCGCCCCGTGGCCACCGGCATCATGTCCACGATGCTGCGGCCGCCCGCCTTCCGGAACAGCTCCAGCTCCTGGCAGGCCTTGTCCACGGAGTCCAGGTGCAGCGCGGGCTCGAGCATTACCCCGACGCCGGCCCGGATCAGCAGGTGCTCGTGGGCATTGGTGACCCCCAGCTCCGCCGCGTCGATGTCGCCGAGAACCGTCCTGACGATGCCCATGGCGTAGTGCCCCTTCGTTGCCGGTCGCTGAGCCCCGACCCCGCGGCCAGCCGTTCGATCGAATGACCGTTTGTCCGCACAAACGACGTATGTTACAATTCTGTTTCGCCGCCCCAAATCCTTCCGAACCTACAACTTTCCGAGAGGATTACAAAGGCCCGGAACGAACATTGTACGTACAATCGTCTAAACGCACGCCAAAGCCCCCTTTGGCGCGGGAAACCGGTCTCGCGCCGACCCGGTGCCCGGCACGGTCGCCGCGAGAAGGAAAAACCTGGAACAGGTTTCGCCGCGCCGGCGGCCAATCTGAAAGGCGACCGGCAAGACAACCTGGCCGGGGGCGGACGAGACGCCCGGCAAGACGCAGGGCGGAACAAAACGGAGGAAGGTCGGCGCCTTGACCAGCGGACCTGAGACCGGACGGAGGCTGGACGGCAAAGTGTGCGTCATCGCCGGCGGCGGCACAGGGATTGGGCGCGCCGCCGCCCGCCTGTTCGCCGCACACGGGGCGGCCGTCGTGGCCCTGGCGCCCGTCGAGGCCGATCTACAGGAGACCTGCCGCCTGATCCGGGAAGCCGGCGGCCGCGCCGCCTACGTAGTCGCGGACGTGTGCCGCCGCGACGATGTGGAGCGCGCGTTTCGGTGGACCTTGGCCGAGCACGGCCGCATCGACGTGCTGTTCAACGTGGCGGGCATCAGCGGGCGGCGGTTCGGCGACGGCCCCGTCCACGAGTGCACCGATGAAGGCTTCGACATGGTCATGGACGTGAACGTGAAGGGCACCTTCATGTGCTGCCGGGCCGCCCTGCCGTCCATGATGGCCCAGCGCTCGGGCGCCATCATCAACATGTCGTCGGTGCTGGCCTGGTCGCCCTCGCCGGCGCATTTCGCGACCCACGCGTACGCGGCCAGCAAAGGCGCGCTCATCGCCCTGACCCGGGCCATGGCCGCTTACTACGCCCCCTACGGCATCCGCGTCAACGCGCTGGCGCCAGGGCTCATCCGCACGCCCATGAGCCGGCGGGCCCAGTCGACGCCGGAGATCGTGGAGCTTATGCGGACCAAGCAGCCCCTCACGGGCGGTTTCGGCGCGCCGGAAGACGTCGCGGCCGCGGCCCTGTACCTGGCCTCCGACGAGGCCAGGTTCGTCACCGGGGTCGTCCTGCCCGTGGACGGGGGCTGGAGCGTCTCCGGGTGAGCGTTGCGGACCAACCGCCGCGGCGCTCCCGGGAGCGGCACGTGAGGTGGATGACGTTGAAACGCAGGCGGTCCCTGGATCACATCAAGCTCGACCGCACGCTGCCCGTGCCCCTCTACTACCAGCTCATGCAGCAGCTGGCCCAGGAAATCGAGCGGGGCGGCTGGCAGCCGGGCGACTTCTTCACCACCGAGGAACAGCTGCAGGAGCGGTTGGGCATCTCCCGGGCCACGGTGCGCAAAGCGCTGGAGGAGCTCATGGACCGGGGTCTTTTGGAGCGCATCACGGGCAAGGGCACGTTCATCGCCCGCCCGCCGCTCAAGATCACGCTGCCACATCTGATCAGCTTCAGCGAAGAGATCCTGGCCCAGGGCATGCGCCCCAGCACCCAGGTGCTGCGGGTCCAACGGGTGCCCGCGCCCAAGGTCGTCCTGGAGGCCCTGCAGTTGGCGGACGGGCCTGTGCTGTGCGTCACGCGCCTGCGCAAGGCGGACGGCCAACCCCTGGTGTACATGCAGGATTACCTGCATCCCCGGCTGGGCCTGACCGAAGCCGACTCCTACGACGGCTCCCTGTACACCATCTTGGAAACCAGCGCGAACGTGCGCGTCGAGGAAGCGGTGCACCAGATCAACGCGGTGCGTGTCGAGGGCGAAGCGGCCCGGTGCCTGGAGGTGCCCGAGGGCGAGCCGGGCCTGCGTTTCATCCGCATCAGCTACGACCAGTCGGGCCGGCCCCTGGTTTACGAAGAGGCCATCTGCCGCGGCGACCGCTACACCTACTCCATCCGCCTGCGGCGCAAGGGCGGGTTGTTGTAGGTTCATCCGGGCCGGCCTTCAGGAGGGACAGTCGTGCAAGAACTGGACCCGCAGCGCAGCGACGAACACGGCCGGGCCGAGCCGCCGCCCGGCGGCAATCCCCAAGTCGGTGGCCATCGCCAAGCCGGCGGCAATCCCCAAGCCGCCGGCCAGCCCATCGGCGCCGCCGCGGCCTACCTGGCCGCCTGCCGCACCATCCTGGAGCGGATCGCGGCCCAAGCCGACGTCATCGAGCAAGCCAGCCAAGTGTGCGCCCGTGCCATCCTGGCGGACGGGCTGGTGCACCTGTTTGGCTCCGGCCATTCCCGCATCCCCGTAGAGGAGATGTTCCCCCGCTACGGCAGCTTCGCCGGGTTTCACCCCATCGTGGAGCTGTCGCTGACCAACCACCACCAGGTGGTGGGCGCCAACGGCCAACGGCAAGCCATGTTCCTGGAGAACGTGGAGGGCTTCGGCGAGGTCATCCTGTCCAACTTCCACTTCGGGCCCCACGACGCGGCCATCGTTTTCTCCCACGGCGGCACCGGCGCCGTCAGCGTGGAAGTGGCCTTGGGCTTCAAGCGGCGGGGGCTGCCGGTCATCGCCGTCACGTCGCTGCGCCACAGCCGGCAGTCCGCGTCCCGCCACAGCTCAGGCCGGCGGCTGTTTGAGGTGGCCGACATCGTCATCGACAACGGCGCCGAACCGGGCGACGCGATGGTCCGCATCCCGGGCCTCCCGACGCCGGTGGGCCCCGGCTCCACCATCGGCAGCTGCCTGGTCGTCAACATGATCAAATGCCGCGTCGCCGAGCTGCTCACCGCGGCGGGCAAGCCGCCCGCCGTCATCACCAGCCCCCTGCACGTGGGGGTCGAGGAGTCCCGGCGGCTGTTCGACGCGGCCTACGAGGAACATTGGCGCCGCACCCGCCGGATCTAGCGGGCCAGGGTGCTGCCCAGGCGGCCGGCGTCCCGCCGCTCAGCGCAGGCAGCGCCCCACGCCGGCCACCGTCCGCTCCCACGCGTCCAGGCGGTCGGCCCGCACCGTGAAGGTGTAGTCGCTCAAGGCCCGCAAGTCCGGGTGGTGGCCGTCGATGAACACGGTCACCATCTGAAATCCGGCCGCCGCCTTGGCCGCCCGGAAGTCTAGCACGAAGGACGGCGGCAGCGGCGCGTCGCCGTCGGTGATGAACACCAGGTGCCCCTGGTCCTGCGCGCCTTTCCGCCCCGCCTCCTGCAGGAACTGGAGCGCCCGCCGCAGCGGAGTCTGGAAGTGGGTACCCCCGTCAAAGTCGCAGCGGGCCATCTCCAGCGCCACGTCCGGCCGGTACTCCCCCGGGCCGATCTCAAACGCGGCCAGGTCGTTCTCGCCGGCGAAGCACAACCCCAGGAAGGTGCGGTTTCCCCGCCGCGCCACATCCAGCAGGGCGAGGCCCACCCCTTTCGCCCACAGAAACCGGGGACGCCCCAGGGCGGCCGGCGTGTTCATGCTGCGGGAGACGTCCATGCAGCACACGATGGGGCCCCGGTTGCGGGGCACATCGCCTTCCCACCGCTCCTGCCACACCCGGCGATGCTCGTACGCCTCCCGGAACAGGTCCTCCAGCTCCGCGTCGCCCAGTTTGGCCGCTTCCTCAGGCACGATGCGGTCAAGGTCGCCGCCCCACGTGAGGCCCACCAGCCGCTTGAACCCGTGGCCGCCCCGGCGCCGGCCCCGGGGCGGACCCGGCTGCAAAAGCCGCCCGAACCGCTCCACCGCGTCCGTCAGGTCCGCAAAGCCCGGCAAGGCCCGCACCGCCGCCAACAGGCCGTGCACATCATCCAGGGCCTGCGCGCTGCGCACCCCCGGCTGAATCCCCCACGTGCCCCGCAGCCGCTCGTCCAGGGCGACCGCTTCCGCGGCGCCGTCCACGGCCCGCAGGATCGTGTGCTGCGCCGGCTCGTCCACCGTCTCCGGCAGCGCCTGCAGCCCCTGTGCTCCCACGGCCAGCCGCAGCCGCAGCACACCCCGCTCGCGGCTCCACGCGCTCCACAGCACCCGCCGGAGACCCACGGACAGCCGCTCCACCGGGCACAGCCGCTCGGCCACATGGAGGCTGGCCAGCGCGCTCATGAGCGGATCGCCCACCGTCCGGTTTCGCAGGCGCTGGAACGGCTCGGATGGCAGCAGGGTGGCGAGAATGCCGAAGTTCCAGTGGAACGCGGGTGCCGTGTCGGGGTTCAGCTCCACCCGGGGCGCAAAGAAAGCGTAGAAGAGGTCCTCAAGCAACAAGGCCGCCTGGGGCGCGAACCGGCCCAGCTCCTGCTCCTTGGCCGTCCACGTGCGGGAGGCGCTCCGCAGCGCCTCAAACACGGCCTGGGTGTCCGCGTCCACCTGGAGCGGCCGGCCCTCCCTGGGCCGGGGTTCGGGAAGGCCGTGGCGCCGCTGCCACCGCCCCATCAAATCCGCCAAACGCACCGCCACGCCGGTTCCCTCCCGGGCGCTTGAGTCCCCGCTACAACCCCGCTGCCTCGTCCAACTCCTTCAGATAGTCATATGCCCGCTGCAGGTACTGCTCCACCGCCAGCTGGTCCGACTCGCTGGTGCTCTGGCGGGCCAGGTCTCGGATCTCCCGGATGCGCTCCTCCACCCGCTGGCGCGCCTCCAAGGCCAGTTTGCTCAAGTCCGCCGGGTTGCTGATGGAGCGCCGCTGCTCGTTGAACTCCCCGCAGATCTCCAGGATGCGGCTGAACTTGACCGCCGCCCGCTCCCGGGTCGCCCGCACGTAGTCCTCCAGCAGCCGCTCCAGCACCGGGATGTCTTCCGGCTGATCCCACAGCGTGTGGCGCAGGATGCCAAAGTCCCGCTCGCTCACGTCCCGGCGCCCGTCCAAAAGCGCCGAGGTCTGCAGCGCCCGCCGGATCTGCTTCCACCGCCGCGAGCTGCAGTGGAGGTTCTCCGCCTGCATGGCCTTGCGCAGGCGGGCCAGTTCCTCATAAATGGAGATCGGCACCCGCACCATCTCGGCCAACTGGGCCAGGTAATCCAGCTCCTCGATGGTCACCGTGGCCGACGGCTCCGGCTGGTACGTCCGGAAGTCGATGTCCGGCGTCCACAGCATGCGCATAAAGCTCGCGTCGCTCTGCAAGTCTTCCACTTGGAACCGGAACAGCCAGCGGTCGTGAAAGCCCGTCAGGCCCTTCTCCCGCCGCTATTCGGGCCCGGGAATGGCGTTGGCCGTGCCCATCAGGGTGCGCAGCGGGATCGGGTGAAACCGGCCCTGCTCCGCATAGACGCCTTCGTACATGGGCGCGAGCAGCGCCTTGAGGACCGCCTCGTTGCCGTTGTAGATCTCGTCGATGACGGCTACGTGGGCTTCCTGGAGCATGTGCGTGCCGACCCGGCGGCGCTCGCCGTGCTTGTACGCCAGGATGTCGACGGGACCGAAAACGTCCTCGATGGTCGAAAAGGGCGTCAGCTGCGTGTGAAAAAAGCGACTGCCCCGGATGTGCGCCGCGGCGAGCCGCACCTGGGTCGTCTTGGCCACGCCCGGCGGGCCGCTGAGCAACAGGTGGCTGCGGCTGATGAGGCAGATGGAGATGGCCCGGGTGACGGCCTCCCGCTCTAGGATCAAGCGGTTTTGAACGGCTTCCATGTTGCGCAGCCGCTGCAGCACGTCGTCGACGTCGATGGTGGTCCGTTCCGGTTGGGTGACGCGTTCGCCCTCGCCGCTCAAGGGAACATCCCGCCTTGCGCCGTACCTGTGAAGGAGGCCGTGTACGGAAGGCCGCGGCCGCAGAGCCTCAGAGATCGAGGCCGTCGGCCCTTTCTACGCATTTTTATAATAGTTCCAACCGCCCGCAGGGGATTCCTGCTGCCCGCGCGGCAGCCGTTGCCCCGGCCGTGCGGACATGCCAGCGGAGGCGACCGCGTTGACCAGCACCGGAACCTTCACCGCCCGCATCCGGTGGGCGGGACGCCCGCAGTCGGTCACGGGCGTCCCGGCGCCTGATTTCCTTGTCGAAAACGGCCGCGTCTTGGTGCGCTTGCAGCAGGTTTCACCGCCGCTGGAGGGTTTGAACGGCACCGCGCTGTGGGTGCCCGCCAGCGATGTCGAGGAGCCGGCGGCCTTCACCCTCCGCTCCCACCTGTGCGCCATCCCCGCCGGCCAGGAGCGGGACTACGCCCTGCGCACCCTCATCCTCAATCTCACCCGGCACGTGCGGGACCACTGCCGGCGCATCGAGCTGGCCGCCGGGGTGCCGCAGTTCGTGGAGCTCGTGTTCACCATCCGGGTGCCGCTGGAGGCGGCCACCGAGTACTTGTGGGATCTGGCCGTCGCCTGCCGCCACTGCCAGGCCCGGCCGCTGGCGTGGCGCCCGCCCGCCCGGGTGTTGGCGGCGCTGGAGCCCGGCGCCAAGGAGCGGGCCACGGCCGCCCACTACGTGGGCCAGCTGCCCTTGTGGCTGACGACGCAGCAGTTCTGGTCGGTGTTCCGCTGGGAAGGCGGGGCGCTTGTGCACATCGTCCAGTTCACGCTGGAAGAGAAGCAGCGGCGCACGCTGCAGGCCCGTTTTGGACTGGCGGCGGCCGGCGAATGAGGCTCGGGAAGGTGATTGCAAGGTTTCTGGGCAACGGGTGCCGCGGCGGGCAACTTGAGGCATGATCGGCAGAGCTTTTGGTGCATGCTATGGCCGACAACATTCCCGAGGGAGGAATCTCGTTGGCCAACGTATCGCAGCACGAGGCAGCCGAACTGTGGGAGATTGTCCGCGACCACCATTTGACGGGCGCCAAGCTGCTCTGGATGGCCCAGAGCGTCCAAGATCCCAGCTTGCGCCAGATGATACAGCAGCATGCCCAGCGCTACCAGCAGGCCGCCCAGCAGCTGGACGGGTTTCTCCACCAGGGCGCCGGCGGCCAGTCCACCTGGAACATGGCGCAAGCGTGGCAGAACGCCGGCCAGGCGGGGGCGTCGTACATGGGCGCCATGGGCCACGGCGGGCAGGGCGCCCAGTCCGGGGTGCACCCCTTTGACGTACTGGCGGCCGGGGAGTGCCTGAAGGACTGCAAGGCCATGGCCGTCAAGTGCATGTGGGGCGCCACCGAGGCGTCCCAGCCGGCCCGGGG
>DATCKT010000013.1:0-13652 GCA_036562195.1 Limnochordales bacterium | reverse complement strand
GCTGTAGGTGGTCCACGTTACGCTGGCTTTTCCTCCGGGATGACGGCCATCGCCTCGTTCTCGATGAGGGCGTCGACACGCGTAGGGTCGGCGACAGCGGCGACCGGCTCTTACCGCAGGCCCGCTTCGAAACAGGCCGCGAGGCGACAGGGCAAATCTAGGGTGCGGCAGGATAGAGTGCGGCGGGACTCGCGGGCGGCGCCGGCCCGCCGCGGCGGGCTTTCCGCAGCGGCCGGCCCCCGTTTGGATGGGCTGCGTACCTGAGGTGGGCTGCGTCGGTCAGCCGGTGCGTCAAACCCGCGGTGCCTGATCCACGCCTCTGCCCAACTCCCGAGCCACAGGCTCCCTCGGTCCGGAGCCGGGGTGAGCCAGAAACTGCTGGCACGCTGCCCGCAGCTTTTCCACCTGGGCGGGATCCGCCGGCTCAGTCTTGTAGATCCCCGCTTGGTGCATCAGGTTGAACACGGCGTCCTTGGCCTCGCTCTTGTCGACGGCAAGCCGCGCCAAGGTCTGGCGCACCCCGTCCGAGTCCGCTTCCAAGCTGGCCCGCAAATAGCACATGGACGCGTGCTTGAGGGTGTCCAGGCAGTCACGCAGGATCGCCCGTTCGCCCATCTCCACGGTCGGTTCCCCCTTTTGGAGTTGGCCTCTTGCCTCTCTCCTCCGTCAACCCGCTCAGTGGACGCCCGTCTGCTCGGCGCCCAACAGCTTGCTAAGGGCGGTCAGGTGCTGGTAGCTCCGGTCCGCCAGCTGGTCGCACAGCTTGCGCACGTGCTCTTCGGGCGCTTGGGCGGCGTACGCCCGGAACTTCTCGTGCATGGCGGCTTCCATCCAGACCAGCTCGTGAAAGTTGTGCAGCTCGGCTTGGGTGATCTGGGCCACGGCGGTACCTCCTCGGCAGTCCAAGGGAAATCGGACGGCGCCCGCCGCGCGACAACGTAGGGACGACACGAACGGCGTCAGCGCCGATGTAAGCTTCCCTCTTTGTGGCTGGCTTCATGCGGCGCAGGGGTTCCGTTCGTAAGCGGAAGCGGCGACCCGGGTGGAGGGGGCGGCCCGGGCGGCGCGGGCAGAGGGGCCAGCGGGCCGGCCGGCGCTTCCACGATAGTGTCCGCAGGCGGCCCGTACAGGTCCAGCCAGCGCAACTGCAGCTCGATGGCCAGGCGCAGGTCGGCGTTGCGCAGATCCCAGCCCGTGATCTCCCGGATGCGCCCCATGCGGTACTGAACGGTCTTGAAGTGCACAAAGAGGCGGTTCGCGGCGCGCCGCAGGTGGCCCCCCTCGTCCAGGACGCAGCGCAGCGTCTTGAGCAGCTGCCCGTTGTGCTGCGCGTCGTGCTCCAGGAGCCGCCGGATGCCTGGGTCCAGGGAAACCCTGGCGCCGCCGGGGCCGCTCGCGCCCATGGTTTCCAACAAGGTATAAACCCCCAGCTCGTCGGGGGTGACCACGCGACCGGGACCCCAGACCCGGCGGCTGACCTCCAGGTAGCGGCAAGCCGCCCGGTAGCTCTCAGGCAGGCCGGCGACGCCGGCGACCGGCGGCCCGATGGCGACGGAGAGGGTGGCGATCCGGCGCCGCTTCAGGTCATTTTGGACGCTTTGCAGCGCCGCACGGGCTGCAGCAGGCCGGGCCGGGGCGCCGTCGCCGCCCGCGGCCCACACCACCCGCACCCGGCTGCCGCTGCCGGCCACGAGCCCATTGTCCGCGCGGACGGCCGCCCGGGCCTCGTCCACCACCCGGTCGCACAGGCGGTAAAGAGCGCCGCCGCTCAGCGTGGGACCCGGCGGCGGCTCGATCTGCAGCACCGCGGCCAGGGCGCCGCCACGGGGATTCCAGCCGACCTCCGCCGCCCGGCTCGCCAGCTCCTCGGGCGAGGCGATGACGCCCGCCAGCAAGTCCGCCACCAGGTCAGCTTCGAACCGGCGTACGCCGCTGCGGCGAAACACTTCGGCCATGACCGCGGCCAGCACATCGGTGTAGGGGGTTTCCACGGGCAGTTCCAGCACCGGCAGGCCGCGGGCGTCGGCCTCCTGCAGCATGCGGTCGGGCAGGCGTTCCACGAACACTTTGGGCTTGATGAGCAACGCAGCGATGCCCACCCGGTCCAGGCCTTCGATGAGGCGCACCTGCTCGTCCGGATCCTCGCGGAGTGCGTAGAGGCTGGTGATGACGAGCTCGTTGCCCCGCAGCCAGCGGGTGACGTTGGGCACTTCCATGACCGTCGCGCACTCGATGACGCGGTCGAGCCCTGTGGCGCCGGCCAGCACGCGGGTGCCTTGCAGCGCCGGGAGCGTCAAGCACTTGGCCACGGTCAAGCGGGACATGCGGTTCCCTCCCCCAAGGCGCCGGGCGTCACGGCAACGCCACACGGACCAGCTTTCGCGCAGCGCGCAGGACGCCCGCGGCGCCTCAGGCGGACGGCCGGGCGGCGCGCGCCGCTTGGCGGCCCGGCGGCTGCGCGGCGCCGATGATGTCTTCCACCCGGGCGAAGCCGTGCCGCGCCAAGTAGTCCCGCACCCCGGCGATGATCTCGGGGATGGCCCGGGGGTTCGTGAAGTTGGCGGTGCCCACCTGCACGGCCCGTGCACCGGCCAGCAAGTACTCGACGGCGTCCTGCCACGTGGTCACACCGCCGCAGGCGATGACGGGCGCGCCCAGCTCGGCCACGATTTCCCAGACGAGGCGCAGCGTCATGGGCTTGATGGCCGGGCCGGAGAGCCCGCCGGTGTGGATGCCCAACACCGGCCGGCGCTGCTCGATGTCGATGCCCATGGCCGGGTACGTGTTGCCCATGCACAGAACGTCCGCGCCGGCTTCCATGGCCGCTGCGGCGATGGGCACGATGTCGCTGACGTTGGGCGCGAGCTTCGCGATCAGGGGCAGGCGCGTCGCGGCCCGCACGGCCCGCAGGAGGTTTCCCGTCGCCCGGGCGCTGAGGGCGAAAGGCTCCCGCTCCGCGTGGTTCGGACAAGACAAGTCGAGCTCCAGGGCGTCGATGCCTTCCTGGCTGTCCATCAGGGCGGCCAGGCTGACAAAGTCGGCTTCGCTCAAGCCCCCGATGCTGACGATGACCCGGGTGCCGAGGCTGCGCATGAAGGGCAGCTGGTGCTCGAGGAAGTACTCGGGCCCTTTGCTCGGGATGCCGATGGAGTTGATGAGGCCGGCGGCCCGTTCTAGCACCCGATGGGGCGGATTGCCGGACCGGTAGCCGGGCATCACAGTTTTGTTGACGACCGCCCCCATGCACGAGAGATCGAAGAGGTGGGCCACTTCCTTCCCCACGTTGAAACACCCGGACGCAGGCATGACGGGCGCCTTGAGCGTCAAGGGCCCCACCTGGACCGTCAGGTCGGGCGTCACCGCCGCGGCCGGTGTCATGGTTGCTCGCTTGCCTTCCATCGCAGACCCTCCTGCCGGCCGTCCGTCGACCGCCTGCGTCGGGCGGCTAGTCGATGACGGCCTCCTCAATGGGCAGCGCCGGGCCCTGGACGCAGGCCAAGGCGTAGGCCGGTTTCCCATGGGAGGAGCAATACCCGTTGCCCTCAGAAACGCCGTGGGCGTGGCCTGGACCGTCGTGGGGCTGGATCGGCACGGCGCAGCCGTGGCAGATGCCGAAGCCGCAGGCCATGTGGGCTTCCACGAATACGTAGCCGGCAAGGCCGTACTCGCGGCACACCGCTCTGGCGGCTTTGGCCAGGCGCCGCGACCCGCACACGTATACGGCTGCCGCCTGGCCGCCGGCCGCCCACTGCGCCAGCACCTTCCCCGGCGCGGGCGCCTCCGCGTCATCGTCCGTGATGGGTTGCACGCTGACCCCCAGCGCGGCTAGATCCTCGACGCCCACCAGCCGCTCGCGGCTCGCCGCGGAAACCAGCGCGCGGGCCGGAATGCCCCGGGTGGCGCATTCCTGCGCGATGCGCACCATGGGGGAAACGCCGGCGCCCCGGGAGACCAGCAGCACCCCCCGCCCGTCCGCGGGCAGCGGGACGGGCCGTCCCAGCGGCCCCACGACGTGCACGTCGTCGCCGGGCTGCAGGTTGGCCAGCCGGCGGGTACCGTCGCCCTTGACCTTAAACAGGATCTCGAGCGTCCCCGCCGCCGGATCGGTGCGGTACACATCGAACGGCCGCGACAGAAGCAACATGCCCCATTCGGGCGCCCGCAGCATGACGAACTGCCCGGGCCCGCAAGTTTCGGCCACGGGCGGCGCGTGCACCACCAGCCGGTGATACCCGGCGGCGTCGACCCGGCTGTCCGCCACGGTCCCGGTCAGCATGTGCCACGGGGCGCTGGCCGCGACGGAAGGCTGCACCACCCCGCTCACCCCCTGTTCCCCCCGCCGGCTCCGGAAACCGGGTCAGACTTGGCGGTGGGCGCGTCGCCGGTGGCGAAGCCGGATCCCGCCAGCCAGGCGCCGACGGGGCTACCGGTCAGTTGACCGTTCTCGACCACCACGTGGCCCCGCACGACGGTGTGCACCACCTTGCCCCGCAGGCGGGCGCCCAGGAGGGGGCTGTTCTTGCTCTTGCTGTGCAGGTCGTCCGGGCGCAGCGTCCATTCGGCGTCCAAGTCCACCAACACCAGGTCCCCGTCGCAACCGGGGCGGATGTCGCCTTTGCGCCCGGCGAGGCCAAAGATCTCCGCCGGCCGGGTGCTGGTCCATTCCACCACCTGCGGCAAGGTGAGCCGGCCCTCGCCCACGGCGGTCAGGAGGGACGGCAGCATGGTTTCCACGCCGATCATGCCGCCGGGGGCCGTCAGCCAGGACTTGCCCAGCTTCTCCTCGACGAGATGGGGCGCGTGGTCCGTGGCGATGACCTCCAACGTCCCGTCGTGCAGGCCTTCCCACAGCCGCTCCTGGTCTACGCGGTGGCGGATGGGGGGCAGGACCTTGCTCACGGGCCCCAGCCGCTCGCAGTCCTCGGCGGTCATGAACAAGTACGGCGGGCACGTCTCGGCCGTGACCGGCGCGCCGCGCTCCTTGGCCTCGCGGATGAGGTCCACGGCGTCGGCCAGGGACACGTGGGCGATGTGCACCCGAGCGCCGGTGACGGCGGCCAGCAGGCACGTGGTTTGCGTCGCCGCCAACTCCCCGAAGGGCGGCCGCGTCGCGAGAAACCCCAGATAGTCGAGGTGCTGGCCGGCCCGCTGCTCGTGGTACTCGATGACGTCCCGGTCCTCGGCATGGACGACCAGCGGGAGGCCGAGCTCGGCCACCAATTTGAAGACATCCATGAGCCGGCCCCAGCCTGGGGCCCGGATGTCCCCCGTCGTAGGGCCCAAGAAAAGCTTGAAGGCGATGGCCCCCGCCTTGGCCAGCTCCGGCAAATCGGCGAAATTGCTTTCGTCCACGACGCCGTACAGCCCGTAGTCCACGTATGCACGGCCGGCCAGGCGCGTGCGCTTTTCTTCAAACAGCGCCCGGGTCGCCACGGGCGGCAGCGTGTTGGGCATGTCCAGCACCGTGGTGACGCCGCCGCAGGCGGCTGCGGCGGTGCCGCTCAAGAAGTCCTCCTTGTGGGTCAAGCCGGGGTCCCGGAAGTGCACGTGCACATCCACCAAACCCGGCAAGATGTGCAAGCCCGTCGCGTCCAGGATGCGCACGGGTCTTTGGGCGGCAGGGCCCTGCAGCCCCCACCCCAGTGGGCCTTGGGCCTCATCCCGGTGGATGACCGCCGCGATGCGGCCGCCCCGCACCAGCACATCGCCAGGAAACACGCCCGCCGCCGTCACGATGGTGCCGCCCCGCACCCAAAGATCGCTCATGCGCCCCACCTCCTCCAACGGCCTTCAGGCCGCCGCTTCCTGTTGGGCCCCGGCCAGCTGGTACAACGTCCAGAACAGCACCTCGGCCCCGGCGGCCACGTCCTCGATGTCGGTGTATTCCAGCGGGTTGTGGCTCGCCCCGTCGCGGCTGGGCAGAAACACCATGCCCGTCGGGGCGATGCGGGCCATGTGCATGGCGTCGTGGCCCGCCGGGCTGACCAGGCGCATGTAGGTCAGGCCCGCCTTTTGCGCGCCCCATTCGATTCCCGCCTGCACCCACGGGGACAACGTCACGGGCTCCTCCTCGACGAGGAGCTCCGGCGTAATCTTGACGCCCCGCCGGGCGGCGATCTCCTCCATCGCGGCCAGGATGCGCCGGACCGCCCGGGCCTTGCTGGCCCCGTCGATGCTGCGCACGTCGATGCCCAGCTCCGCGTCGCCGGGTACTACGTTCATCGCACCGGGCTTCACCGTCAGCACGCCGACGGTGCCCACCGTGCCGTTGGCGGCCTCCTCCTTGGCCGCCTGCTCCACCGCCAGCACGATCTCGGCCGCCGCCGCCAGCGCGTCCCGGCGCCGGTTCATGGGTGTCGCGCCCGAGTGGGCCGCCTCACCGCTCACGCGCACCCGAAACCGGGTCGGGGCGGCGATGTGGGTGACGATGCCGATGGGGCAGCCCGCCGTCTCGAGGACGGTGTTCTGCTCCACGTGGACCTCGACGAAGGCGCGCACCGTGTCCGGGCCGCGCCGGGCTTCCCCGATGCGCCGGGGGTCAAGCCCCAGGGCCGTCATGGCCTGGGCCAAGGTCACGCCCTTTGCGTCCCGCAGGCGGTGCAAGTCCTCCAGGGTGAGGCTGCCTGCGACGGCGCGGCTTCCCAGCGTGGCGGCGCCGAAGCGGCTCGACTCTTCGCAACGAAAGACGACGACCTCCAGCGGGTACTCGGTCGTGATGTCCCGGGCCACAAACTGCCCCACCGCCTCCAGGGCGCACAACACGCCCACGACGCCGTCATACTTACCCCCGTTGGGCACCGAGTCCACGTGGGAGCCGGTGAGCACCGCCGGTCCCGGCCGGCGTCCTTCCCTGCGGCCAAACACGTTGCCGGCGCTGTCCCGGCGTACGACAAGGCCCATCTCCCGCATCCAGGACTCGCACAGGCGAATGGCGGCCTCTTCCTCTTCCGAGAAACCCAGCCGCGTGACGCCGCCCTCGACGGTTTCGCCGATGCGATTGAGAGTGACGAGCCGCTCAAGCAGTTTCGCTGTTCCGATGACGCCCATCGGGCGACGCACCTCTTCTTTGCGACACGGCACGGAGAAAGCCGTTCTGATCGTCCCGCCGCCACGGTCAGCGGCAGCCTGCTTCCACACCTGGCCGGATGGCTGACCCGGCGTTGCAACGGGGCGTTGCAACGGGGCGTTGCCGCAGCGCACCGGCTTTGGCCAGCCCTAGCTTCGGCCGACCGCCTACGCTTGCCACAGGGCAAAGTACGCGCCGACCGGGTCCTGCACGATGGCGAAGCGGTAGCCGGCGTCTTTCCCGACCACCTTGAGCACACGGCCGCCTTCCTCTTCCGCACGCCGCACGCTTTCCGCCAAGTCGCCCACCGGCAAATAGATCATCCAGACAGGAGGCATGTCGGCGTTGACCCCGCGAGCGTGACAGACACCGGCGACGCGCGTGCCCTTTTCCCCGAGCATCGCATAGTCGGCATAGCTGCCCCGATCGTCTTGCATGGCTACGTCCTGCACGGACCAGCCGACCACTTCACGGTAAAAGTCCCGGGCTGCAGGCGCCTCCGGCACCGTCAGATCGAGCCATGCGATGCGGCCGACCGCCCGCGGGTCGGATGGGAACCTCTCGGAAGGCGGCAACTGCTCCGGAGCGACGACGGGGATGAGACCGAACGCCGCGCCGAACGGGTCTTGCAAGACGGCCCACTGGCTGCGGCCGTCGTTGTCCTTCGCGTGCATCAGCTCCATCCCGCCCAGCTCGAGCGCCCGCCGGACGCTGGCGGCCACGTCGGCCACTTGAATGTGGGGCATCCACTGAAGCGGCAAGTGTTGAAACTCCGACCGCCGCTCTCCCACCCCGATGATGGGCAGGCCGATGTTATTCAGCAGGTTCTCTTGCCACAGAGGCTGCGGGCCCGTTCCCAGCACCCGGGAGTAGAACCGCACCTCCCGGTCGTGTTCCGGAACCGCGATGTCCGCGCTGAACACGGCTCCTACTTGCGGTACAAACAGCTCGCTCATGCTATCGCCTCAATCCCCTGGGATGTGTCTGTCGCCGTCACTGGCGCCGCCTTGCCGTTGCCTCCTCCCCTTGGTCCGCCTTGCTTCCTGTGCTCCGCTCTACCTTCCGAGATCAGCCCTACTTTCCAAGCTCCGTCCCACTTTCAGCGCTCCGCCCGGCCCTCGCCCGGCGGTCGTGCCTCAGCCGCGGTTCAAATGCCCAGATACGCCGAGCGGATGGAGTCGTCGGCCAAAAGCTCCTCGGCCGTGCCCGCCCGCACTAGGCGCCCGGTTTCCAGGACGTAGCCCCGCTGGGCCATGGCCAGGGCCACGTTCAAGTCCTGCTCCACCAGGAGGATGGCCAGGTCGCGCTCCCGGTGGATGCGGGTGACGATCTCCACCAACCGGTCGACGATGACCGGGGCGAGGCCCAGAGACAGCTCATCCAACAGGAGCAGCCGGGGACGGCCCATGAGGCCGCGCCCGATGGCGCACATCTGCTGCTCGCCGCCGCTCATGGTGCCGGCCAGCTGGCCGCGCTTTTTGACCAGCTCCGGGAAAAGCGAGTAAACCCAGTCCAGGTCCTCCCGGATGGCCCGCATGCCGTCCCGGCGGGCATACGCCCCCATCATCAGGTTCTCGTGCACCGTCATGCCGGCGAAGAGCTGCCGGCCCTCGGGCACCAGCACAATGCCCCGGCGCACCGCTTCGGCGGCGGGCTTGCCGCCCACGTCCTCGCCGTCAAAGATGATGCGGCCGGCCCGGGGTTTTAGCGCCCCGGCGATGGTCTTGAGGGTGGTGGACTTGCCGGCGCCGTTGGAGCCCACCAGGGCCACCACCTGCCGGTCGTACACCTCCATGTCGATGCCCCACAGCACCTGGACCTCGCCGTAGGCCACCTCCAGCCTCTCCACCTTGAGCAGCGGCCGGCCCCCGGGCTGCCCCTGGGGCTGCCCCTCGGCCTGCGGCGGCCGCTGCTCCCTGGACCGCTGGGCCTGCTGGTCGTTGGGCTGCGGGGTCCCGCCGGCTGCGGGCGTCCCCTTGTGCAGGGCTGTCTCCGCCATGCGTCACGCCCCCTTGCCCTGGCCGAAGCGCCGCCCGAGGTAGGCGGTGATGACCTTCTCGTCCTGGGCGACCACCTGCGGCGGGCCCTCGGCGATCTTGCGCCCGTAGTGGAGGACCACGATGCGGTCGGAGATGCCCATGATGGCCTTCATGACGTGCTCGATGACGATGATGGTCACGCCCCGGGCGTTGATGGACTGGACCAGCTCCATGAGCTGCCCCACTTCCCGCAGGTTGAGGCCCGCCATGACCTCATCCAAAAGCAGGAGCCGCGGGTTGAGGGCCAGGGCCCGGGCCAGCTCGAGGCGCTTCCGTAACGCGATGGTGAGCTCGTCGGTGTAGCTGTTGCGGCGGTCGGCCAGCCCCACCATCTCCAGGACCTCATCCGCCACCTCGAGGGCCTGCCGTGCGGGCACGCCGTGGCCTTCCCGGGCGAACATGGCGCCCATGGCCACGTTCTCCCGCACCGTCATACCGGCGAATGGTTTCACGATCTGGAAGGTGCGGGCCACGCCGAGGCGGGCGATGTCCCAGGGGGCGAGACCTTTAAGGGAGCGGCCCTCGAAGATCAAGTCGCCCCGGCTCAAGGGCAACAGCCCGCTGATCAGGTTCATGAGCGTGGTCTTGCCGGCACCGTTGGGGCCGATGAGGCCCAGGACTTCACCGGCCCGCACCTCAAAGTCCACATCCTGCACCGCCGCGACGCCGCCGAAGTAGCGCGTCACGCCGCGGCCGACCAACAGCGGCGGCCGCTCAGCCATCGGCCCGCACCTCCCCCGGCCGGCGCCGGCCCCGCAGCAGCCCAAAGAGCCGGCCGGCGAGGTCCATGAAGCCCTGCGGGATAAACAGGACGACCAGCACCACCACGATGCCCAGCACCAGCATATGGGCTTCCAGGAACCGGCCCCAGATGAGCTCCGACAAAAGCTCCAGGGCAAACGCGCCCACCACGGGGCCCACCACCGTGCCCGCGCCGCCCAGGATGGCCATGATGTACGTCTTTACGGACATGGTGATGTCAAACACGTACGGCGGCTCCAAGAACGCGAGCCAATACGCATACGCCCCGCCCACAAGACCCGTGAGGCCGGCCGAGATGGTCCAGGCGATGACCTTGTAGCGGGTGGTGTTGACGCCCATGACGCTCGCGCCTTCCTGGTCGGCCTTGAGGGCCCGCAGGCCGTAGCCGAGCCGGTTTCGGGAGATGATCCACACCGTGGCCACGGAGAGCACCATGAGGCCCAGCATGAGGTAGTAGAAGAACATGCGCTCTTCCTCGATGCCGCCCGGGTAAAAGGGCACGATGGTGCCCCGCCCGCCGCCGGTGAGGCTGTCCAGGTTGGTCACAATCTCACTCGTGGCATGGTTGATGCCGATGGTGGCGATGCCGAAGTACGCGCCCCGGAGGCGCAGCACCGCCGCGCCCAGCACCATCGCGTACAGCGCCGCCAGCACCCCGGCCGCGACCAAAGCCACGAAGAAGTCGGTGTTGTACTTCACCATCAGCACCGCGACGGTGTACGCGCCGACGCCGAAGAAGACGATATTGCCCAACGCCGGGTACCCGGCGAAACCGACCATGATGTTGATGGACGACGCCAGCGCCCCGTACATGAGCAGCCCCGTGAGGACCCGCACCCAGTAGCCCGACAGGTAGAACGGGGGCAGCACGGCGAGCACGCCCAGGACAACCAAGATGATGGCTGCGACGACGCTGCCACGGCGGGCGGGGGCCGGCGACGGCTGCCTTGCGCTCAAGCTTCTCTGCCTTGCGCCCACAGGACCCTTCACCTCCTAGCCCACTCCGCCGAAGAAACGCCTGCCGAGCAGCCCCTGGGGCCGAACGATGAGGATGAGGACCAGCAGCGCGAAGCTGACGGCCTCCGACCACCCGACGCCCACCGTAACGGTGGCGAAGCTCTCGGCCAGCCCCAGAATGACGCCGCCCAACAGCGCCCCGGGGATGCTGCCCAGACCGCCCAAAACGGTGATGACAAAGGCTCGCGTCAGAAACACGTTGCCCACCTGGGGCTGGATGGTGTAGACGACGCTGATCATCGAGCCGGCCGCAGCCGCCAGCGCCGCGCCGATGGCGTACGTCAAGGCGTAGATGCGCTCAATGCGCACGCCCGTCAGCTCTGCGGCGCCAGGGTTCAGGGCCGTGGCCTGGATCGCGTTTCCCACGCGGGTCTTGGACAAAAACAGCGAAAAGAGCACCACAAACAGCACCGCCAGCAGGAAGACGGCCAGCCGCACGTACGGGACCATGACGCCGCCGATGGCCAGCCCCTGCCCGGCGTAGGCCGGCGTGACCGAGCGGTAGTCGGCCGACCACAGCATCAGGGCCGCGTTCTGCAGGATCAAGTCGATGCCGAAGGTCAGCACCAGCGTCATCACAAGGCCAAACCGGATCACGCGGTTGAGGACCAAGGATGCGACCAGGTACCCCAGCACAAACAGCGCCGCCATGGAAACCGGGATCGACAAGAACGGGTCCCAGTTGAACAGGCGGAACAGCCAGTAGGACATGTAGGCCCCCAGCATGATGTAGGCCGCGTGGGCGATGTTGACCACGTTCATGACGCCCCAGACGAGGGAAAAGCCCACCGCCACCAGGGCGTACAGCCCGCCCGTCAACAGCCCGTTGACCACGATCTGGCTCAAAGTCCGTCACCCCGCTCGCGCCGTCCAAACGAAGGCGGGGAGAGCGGCGCCGTTGTCACCGGCTCTCCCCGTCCCTGGGCGACCCGCTACGTTTGCGGCGCGGGTTCGCTGTGCACCGTCACTGCCAAGCCGGCTTCGGATACACGATGCTGCCCTGGCTGATGCTCTCGGGCCACAGCACCACGATCTGGCCGTTCTGGATCTGGAAACCGGCCGCCGCGCCCGCGACGTTGACGCCCCGCTCGTCGAAGCGGATGGGGCCGAACATGGTCATCTCGTCCATCGCGAGCAGCTGCTGCCGCACGGCTTCGGTGTCCAGGGTGCCGGCCCGCTCGATGGCCAGCTGCAAGAGGTACCCGGCCACGGAGGAGCTGGCCGCATGGTACGTCGGGACATAGCCGAAGCGCTGCTCAAACTCCGCGGCGTATTGGGCGGCCGAGCCGAAGAACGGATCTTCCCACGCCATGGACGGCGCCCACCATTCGCCGCCCATGATGCCCTCCGCGTCCTGGCCCAGGTTGATGCGGAAGTCGGGGATGCCGGCGGCCACCGTGAAGCCCATGATGGCCGGGTTGTAGCGCAGTTCCTTGGCCTGGCGCACGATCAACATGCCGTCCTGCAGGAAACCGGTGGAAAGCAGCACCTCGGCGCCGGCGTCGCGCACGGCGGCGAGCAGCGACGACACGTCGGCGGTGTCCGCCGGGTAGCGGGCGAAGTAGACGACGTCAAAGCCCAGCTCTTCGGCGTAGGCCCGGGCGCCCTCGGCGGCCGCGATGGCGAACAGGTTCTCAGGCGTGATGATCGCGACCTTCTTGGGCGGGTTCGGCAGGTTGGCCGCCATCTCCAGCACCGGGTGCAGGTAGGTCGTGGCCAGCGGCAGCGTGCCGAACAAGTACCGGTAGCCGCGCTGATACAGGTCGGGCGCGTTGGCCGTGGTCGCGATGGTGAGCACCCGGTAGCGCTCGCCGATGGCGCTGGTGGCGTTGGTGATGCCGCTGGAGTACGGACCGAAGATGAAGCGCACGTTGTCTTCGGTGATCAGCCGGGTCGTCAGCCGCACGCTGGTCTGCGCGTCGGAGCGGTCATCATAGACGATGAGCTCCACCTTGTACTGCTTGTCCCCGACGCGGATGCCGCCCGCGGCGTTGACCTTCTCCACCCAAAACAGATACCCGTCCCGCGTCAGCTGGCCCTCCCGAGCCGTCGCGCCCGTCAGGCTCACCGACGCGCCGATGCGGATGACGTTCTCCTGGGCGAAAGCCGGCACCGCGGCCAACACGCACAGGGCGACGACCATCCACAGCAACCCGATCCGCTTCCAGACTGTGGCCATAGACCTGCTTTACCTCCTTTGCTGCGGCTGTGTTGCAGCTTTGTTCCGGCTGTTGCGCAGCCTACCCGGCGCATGGACACGGTCGATCCGGCATCGATACCGGCGGCAATTCCGGCGGAGATTGCGCCGGGGAAACCGGGCGCAACCCGGCGGATCCCGCACGGCCACGCCGGCGTACGGCCGCCGGTTCCGGCTCCGGCCTTAAGTCTTGGGTCCCGTGTCCCGGGCGGCGATGTCGGGAATCTTTGGAGGACTTCGTCGCGTTCTCCTTTATCCCTCTAGGATAAACCGACCATAAAACCCGATTGTATACCGCACGCAGTCGAAGCCCGCCGCCGCTGAACGGCTGGCCACCGGGCTGCGCGACCGGCGGAGCGGGTCTCGTGGCGTGATGTGCAACAACGGGAGCAACGCGCGCAGAAGCTGTGGATACAGGATGCCTGCCGGCGGCGGACGAGGGGCGGCAAGGCCAGGCTCTACACCGACCCGGGCTGGTGGCCCTGCTGGACCCCTTGCCCCGCCCGGACATGGGCCATGTGGCGGGAGACCACGAGGGGGCTCGCCAAAAGGATAAGGCCCAGCACGATGA
>DATCKT010000005.1:0-2192 GCA_036562195.1 Limnochordales bacterium | reverse complement strand
ACCCGGGCGCGGCCCGGAACGAACTCCGGCTGCCACCACGTGGTGCCCACGGCCAAGATGACGTCCGCCTGCGCCAGCACGTCCGCGGCGGACTGCGTGCCGAACTTGCCGATAACGCCCAGGTTCCACGGATGGTCGGTGGGAATCATGCCGATGGCGGGCATGGAATGCACGATAGGGGCCTGCAGCCGCTCGGCCAGGGCCAGGAGGGATCCCACCGCCCGCCGGGCGCCGAGCCCGGCAAACAGCACGGGGCGACTGGACGACTCCAGCCACGCCGCTGCCTCCTGGATCAGGTCGTCTCGGGTCTCCACCCTTCCTCCCAGATCCCGCGGCGGCAGCTCCAGCCGCACATCGCCACACGGTGCCAGCCACATATTCTTGGGCACGCCGATGCGCACCGGGCGCGACGCGAGCACCGCCCGCCGCAGCGCGTGGGTGAAGATGCTGCATGCTTGCGCGCCGTCGGCCAGCGTGTGGTTAAAGGCGGTCGCCTCCCGGTACAGCCCGTCCAGGTCCGCGTCCTGCGGCCAGTGGGTCCCCATGCGCGGCGTCGGCAGCTCGCCGGTGATGGCCAACAGGGGAACCCGGTCCATGGCGGCGTCGTACACCCCGTTGAGCATCTGCACGGCGCCGGGACCCGCGTCGGCCGCGCACGCGGCCAGGCGCCCGCTGAGCTTCGCGTAAGCGGACGCCATCATGGCGGCGCTCCCCTCGTGCCGGCATACGACGAACCGGGGCGTTCCCGCCCGGCGCAGTTCCTCCAGCAGCGGCAGCAGCGTGTCCCCGGGCACCCCGAACACCACTTCAATGCCCCACGCCTGTATTTGCCGCACCACCAACTGGGCCACGTTTATGGCACCGCTCACCCGGCAACCCTCCCTCGCCATCTCACGCTCGTTAGTCTGTCCCAGACGGGGATGGGTTAAGAGAAAACGGCAGACCGCGTTGGGGTTGTCGGAGGAATATGGAAGGAAGACCGCGAGCACAAGCCGCGAGGCCCAAGCGGACTCGCTACAGCGGCGCCGAAGCATAGCTGGGCCGTCCGGAAGGAATCGGCCGGCCCGCTGCCCGAAAGAAGGGTGGAGGGATTGTTGCGCCGCCGCACACGCCACTTCGGTGCGGCAAGCGCTGGCCGAGGTTTATCGGGGAATACGCATCGGGAGAGGATGAGTTTCGTGCGGGAAACGGTCATCGCGGTCGGATCCACCAATCCGGCCAAAGTGGGGGCCGTACAGGCCATCGCCCAGCGGGCGTTCCCGGGTGCCCGGGTGGTGCCCCTGGCGGTGGCCAGCGGCGTCGCCGGCCAGCCGCTGAGCGCCGCGGAAACCGCCGCCGGGGCGCGCACCCGCGCCTTGGCGGCCCTGAAGGCCGTGCCCGAGGCCGCCTACGGCATCGGCCTCGAAGGAGGGCTAGAGCCGACGCCCGGCGGCGGGGACGTGGTCAACTGCTGCGCGGTCGCCGCGCGGGACGGGCGCGTCAGCGTCGCGTGGGGAGTGCGGTTCCCCCTGCCGCCGGCGGTGGTGCGCAGGCTCCTGGCCGGGGAGGAACTGGGCCCGGTCATCGACGAAATCAGCGGCGTCGCCGCCGGCAAGGGCCTCCTGGGCGCCGTCGGCGTCCTCACCGGCGGCCTCGTCACCCGGGAGGCCATGTGGGAGCAGGCGGTTGCGTGCGCGCTCATCCCCCACCTCCATCCGGAGCTGTATCCCCTGGATTCCGCTCCCGTGGACCCGGTGCAGCCGGCCGACGCCCCACAGCCGGCCGAGGGCGGTGCGGCACCCAGCGGCGGCCCGTAGGCCTTCGTGTGCCCCGCCCGTGTCGCGATGCCCCTCCGGGCGCGCGTCGGCCCGGCCGCTCACGGCCGGGCCGGTTTCCAGCGGGCGGGTCATCGGCCCTTCCCCCGTCGACTTGGGTATATGCCGCCGTCAGGTCTGCGGCGGGACTCCTTACCCGGTCATTCCTCCACGAACAGGAACCGCCCGTTCTCCTGCACCAACTCGCCGTCCAGATAGATTTGGCCGCCTGGGCGCAAGTCCTTGATCATGTCCCAGTGGATGGCCGACTGATTGGTGCCCTGGCATTCGGGATACGCGCGCCCCAGGGCAAGATGGACAGAACCGCCGATCTTCTCGTCAAAGAGGATGTCCCGGGAGTAGCGGGTGATGCCGTAGTTGCAGCCGATGCCGAACTCG
>DATCKT010000004.1:0-1581 GCA_036562195.1 Limnochordales bacterium | reverse complement strand
CTTCCAGTACATGCGGGCCAACCACGGGCAAGTACTGAACCTCCTGGCCAATCCCCGCCTGGCCCGCCGGCTGCGGCGGGGCGACATCATCTACTACGACTGGGACGGTGACGGCGTCATGAACCATAGCGCCATCGTCACCGGTTTCACCCGCCGCGGCTCGCCGCTCGTCACCTATCGAACCCTGCGCCCCTTGCGGCCGGTGCGCAACGCCTTGTGGACCCTGCGGTTCCGGGGCCGCGCTCGGGGCATCTTCGGCATGCGCCTCACCAGCTTTCCCGTCGACCACCGGGTGCCTCCGGACTTCAACCGCCTGCGCCCGTGCGACCGCTCCCGCTTGCCTTGATGGCACCCCCTCGCGGGTTCGTCCCGGCCTGCCCGTCGTAACCAACTTGGGCTCCTCCCTCGGCGCGGTGACGGGTCCCCTGTCGGCGCCCTGCCAGGGAGGGCATCCTCTGATCTGAAGCGAATTCCTGCAACCATCCCGCGGCGGCCTGGGCCGCGGCTTTTGCCGGGCCGCTGGCGACGGACTCCGCGCCCCCCAAGCTGCTTGATCGCATGCGGCCGCAGGGGCGTGGACCCATGCGGCCCGCGCGGGCGTGGACACACGCGACCTGCACGGGCGTGGACAAGCGAGAAGGAGGAACCCTCTTGGCTTTGCGCTTTCTCACCGCTGGCGAATCCCACGGGCCCGCCATCACGGCCATCCTGGAAGGCATGCCCGCGGGCGTGCCGCTGACGCCAGCGGTCATCAACCGGCAGCTCAAGCGCCGCCAGCTGGGCTACGGCCGCGGCCGGCGCATGCAGATCGAGTCGGACGAAGCGGAGATCCTAACCGGCGTCCGCCATGGCCTCACTCTGGGCAGCCCCATCGCGCTGCTCATTCGCAACAAGGACTGGGAGAAGTGGCAAACGGCCATGGCGATCACACCGCTGGAAGAGTCGGGCGCAGGCGGCCAAAGCGGTGCCGGCGGCGGAGGCGGTGCCCGCGGGGAAGCCAGTGTCGGCGGCGCAGGCCGTGCGGGCGGCGGCCCGGTCGGCGAGGCGGCCAAGGAAGACTGGCGCCTGCGCCCGGTCACCCGCCCGCGGCCCGGGCACGCCGACCTGGCGGGGCTGCTCAAGTACGACTTCCATGACGCCCGCAACGTGCTGGAGCGGGCCAGCGCCCGGGAAACGGCCATGCGGGTGGCCGTGGGTGCCATCGCCCGCCAGCTGCTGGCGGCCTTCGGCATCGTCATCGCCTCCCACGTCATCCGCCTGGGGCCGGCCGCCGCGCCCCACGACCCGGACGCGCCGCCGCCCCCGCCGGAAGCCTTTGCCGACGTGGACGCGTCGCCCGTCCGCTGTCTCGATGAAGCGGCCAGCCGGGCCATGGTGCAGGCCGTCGATGAGGCCAAGGCGCGCGGGGAAACCTTGGGCGGCGTGTTTGAGATCATCGCCTGGGGCGTGCCGCCGGGGCTGGGCAGCCACGTGCAGTGGGACCGCAAGCTGGACGGCCGCATCGCCCAGGCGCTCATGAGCATCCAGGCCATCAAGGGCGTCGAATTCGGCCTGGGCTTTGCCGCCGCGGCCCGCCCGGGC
>DATCKT010000010.1:0-5377 GCA_036562195.1 Limnochordales bacterium | reverse complement strand
CCACGTGCAGCTGCCGGGCCGGCGCATCCAGCACCTGTTGGCGCTGTCCGGCGGCGAGCGGGCGCTGACCGCCATCGCGCTGCTGTTTGCCATGCTCCAGGTGAATCCGAGCCCCTTTTACGTGCTGGACGAGATCGACGCCGCGCTGGACGAGGCCAATTTGACCCGCTTCCGGCGCCTTCTGGAGGAGGCGGCGCAGACGGCGCAGTTCATCGTCATCACCCATCGGGCCACGACCATGGAGGCGGCCGGGGTGCTGTACGGCGTTACGGCGGCGCAGCCGGGGGTTTCCACGTTGGTCTCCATCGATCTTCAGCAGGCGGCCGCGACGACGGCGTAAACTTTCGCTACGGGTTGGAGGGATCCAGATGGCCGCGGGCGGATGGCTGCAGCGGCTGCGCGACGGCCTTGCCCGCACCCGCGCCGGGCTAGTGGAGCGGGTCGAGGGACTTCTAGGCGGTGGCCGCATCGACGAATCGGTCTACGAGGGCCTTGAGGAAGCCCTCATCCAGGCGGACATGGGCGTCGCCACCACCATGCGCATCATGGACGGGCTCCGAGAGCGGGTGCGGCGGGAGGCGGTCCGGGACCCGGCGGCGGTCAAGGGCCTCCTCCAAGAAGAGATCCTGGCGGTGCTCAAGCCCGTGGCGCGGCCCTTGCTGCGGGCGCCGGAAGGCCTGACGGGCATGCTCATCGTGGGCGTCAACGGCGCCGGAAAGACCACCAGCGTCGGCAAGCTGGCCCACCGGTTCCGGCAAGAGGGACGCCGGGTCGTCATCGGCGCCGCGGATACCTTCCGCGCCGCGGCCATCGAACAGCTGCAGGTGTGGGGCCAGCGGTCCGGAGCCACCGTCATCGCCCACCAAGCCGGCGCCGATCCCGCGGCCGTGGCGTTCGACGCGGCCCAGGCGGCCCTGGCGCGCGGCGCGGACGTGTTGCTGGTGGACACCGCCGGCCGGCTGCAGACCCGGACCAACCTTATGGAGGAGCTCAAGAAGGTCCACCGGGTCCTGAAAGACCGGCTGGGCCAGCACTTGACGGAGGTGCTGCTGGTCCTGGACGCCACCACCGGCCAGAACGGGCTGTCGCAGGCGCGCCTGTTCGGTCAGGCGGTGCCCCTGACGGGCATCATCTTGACCAAGCTGGACGGCACGGCCAAGGGCGGTATCGTGGTGGCCATCGCCGGCGAGCTGGGGCTGCCCGTCAAGCTGGTAGGCGTCGGCGAAGGGGTCGACGACCTGCAGGACTTTGACCCTGAGGCCTTCGTCAAAGCCTTGTTCGCTTGACAAAGGGGCGCGCCGGGGGTATACTGACGCCTGTAAAGCGCGTTTGCTTAACAGGGAGTGAGTCCCAGGTCCGTGACGGCTGACAAGCAAGTCCGCATGCACCTGCTCTACGATTTCTACGGGCAGCTGCTGACGGATAAGCAGCGGTGCTTCTTTGAGCTGTACCACCATGACGACCTCTCCCTTGGGGAGATCGCCGAGCAGCACGGCGTCAGCCGGCAGGCGGTGTATGACATTCTCAAGCGCGCCGAGCGGACCCTGGAGGACCTGGAGGCCAAGCTGGAACTGGTGGCCCGCTGGCAGCGGGAACGGCGCGTCGCCCAAGCGCTGGATCAGGAGCTGGCGGCGCTGGCCGACGAGGTGGCGCGCCTTTTTGGCGGCGGAGAAACCGGTGCGCCCCCCGGGGCCGCGCCAGTGGAAGCCGGGGCGGCCGGCGCCGGGGCGAGCGGGGCTTTGGCGGCGGAGCGTGGGGCTCATGAGCGCAGCGAGGCGGCGGCGTCCATTCAACGGCGCATCCGAGCCATACGGGAACAGCTGCGCGCGCTGGCCGGGGATGAACCCTAAGGCAGCGCGCCCGGGCCGCTAAGCCGGCAAGCGGGCCTTGTGCGCAACGGCGTATGCGGACCTTGGACACCGAAGAGGCGGTGGACCGTTGTTCAGCAACCTGGCCGAAAAGCTGCAGGCCGCGTTGGGCAAGTTGAAGGGCCGCGGCAAATTGTCCGAGCAGGATGTGGACCAGGCGCTCCGGGAGGTGCGCCTGGCGCTGCTGGAGGCCGACGTCAACTTCCGCGTCGTAAAGGATTTCCTCGCGCGCGTGAAAGAGCGGGCCGTCGGCCAAGAGGTGATGCAGAGCCTCACGCCGGGCCAGCAAGTGATCAAGATCGTCCACGAGGAGCTCACCGCCCTCATGGGCGGCAGCCACGCGCGCCTGGATCTCAGCGGGCGACCGCCCCACGCCGTGATGCTGGTAGGGCTGCAGGGCGCGGGCAAGACCACGTCCGCGGCCAAGCTGGCCAATGCCTTGCGCAAACAGAGCCACCGCCCGCTGCTGGTGGCGGCCGACGTGTACCGGCCGGCGGCCATCCGCCAGCTGCAGGTGCTGGGGGAGCAGCTGGGCATCCCCGTGTTCACGCTGGGCACAAACCACGATCCGGTGGACATCGCCCAGGCCGGCATGGCCCACGCCAAAAGCCACGGCAACGACGTGGTCATCATCGACACCGCCGGGCGGCTGCACATCGACGAGGAGCTCATGGACGAGCTCGAACGCATGGCCGCCGCCGTCCAGCCCAAGGAGATCCTGCTGGTCTTGGACGCCATGACGGGCCAGGAAGCCGTCAACGTGGCCGAGCGCTTCAACCAGCAGCTGGCGTTGACCGGTTTCATCCTGACCAAGCTGGACGGCGACGCCCGGGGCGGTGCGGCCTTGTCCGTTCGGGCCGTGGTGGGCAAGCCCATCAAGTATGTGGCCGTCGGCGAGAAGGTCGATGCGCTGGAGCCGTTCCATCCCGAGCGCATGGCGTCCCGGGTGCTGGGCATGGGCGATGTGCTCACCCTCATCGAGAAGGCCCAGGCGGCCATCGACGCGGAAACCGCCCAGAAGATGGCCGCCAAGCTGCGCTCTGCCGATTTCACATTGGAAGACTTCCTGGAACAGCTGCGCCAAGTGCGCAACATGGGGCCCTTGGACCAGCTTTTGAGAATGATGCCCGGTTTCGCCGGCGCAAAGCAGCTGCAGGGCCTGCAGGTGGACGAGAAACAGCTCAAGCGGGTGGAAGCCATCATCCAGTCCATGACGCCGGAGGAGCGGGCGCAGCCGCACATCATCAACGGCAGCCGGCGGCGCCGCATCGCCCGGGGCAGCGGGACGACGGTGCAAGACGTCAACCGGCTGCTCAAGCAGTTTGAGCAAACCCGAGAACTCTTCAAGCAGCTGGGCGGCCGGCGCCCCAAGCGGGCCAAGGGCATGCTGGCCCGGCTGTTTGGACACTGATTGCCGCCGCTTGTTGGCAACATGAGCGTGAAGAAACGGAGGTGAGGGCATGGCCGTCCGCATTCGCCTGAAGCGTATGGGAGCCAAGAAGCGCCCATTCTATCGTCTGGTGGTGGCCGATTCCCGGGCCGCCCGGGACGGGCGGTTCATCGATCAGCTGGGCCACTACAACCCCATCACGGAACCGGCCCAGATCGTGGTCGATGTGGAGCGGGCTTTGGAGTGGCTGCGCAAGGGCGCCCAGCCGTCCGACACCGCCCGGGCGCTGCTGAAGAAGGCCGGCGTTTGGGAGAAGTTCAAGCCGGCCCAGCCGGAGCCTGCGGGTCAGCCCGCCGGCGAGCAAGCCCAGGCGTAGGCGGGGAAACCTGCCGAGCGCGCGGGGAGGGTCATCCGTGAAGGAACTCCTCGAATACGTGGCGCAGCAGTTGGTGAGCAAGCCGGAAGCGGTGCGGGTGCACGAGGTGGCCGGCGAGCGGTCGCTGGTGCTGGAGCTCTCGGTGCACGATTCGGATCTGGGCAAGGTCATCGGCCGCAAAGGCCGCGTGGCCAGGGCCATCCGCACCCTGATCAAAGCCGCAGCCGCCCGCGACGGGCGCCTCGTGCACGTGGAAATCGCCGACTGACGGGCACCCTGTGAGTGGAGGCGCACCCGTGGCCGGTTTGGTGACCATCGGGGAAGTCCTAGGCGCCCACGGCGTGCGGGGGGTGCTGAAGGTGCTGCCGCTGACGGCCTATCCTGAACGGTTTCTGGGGCTGGAGCAGGTGTTTGTCACGCCCGCCGGCCGCGAACCTACGGGGCCGCGGCTGGTCCAGGAAGCCCGGATTCACCGGGGCGTCGTCCTGGTGAAGCTGGAGGGCGTGGACGACCGGGACAGCGCCCAAGCCCTGCGGGGCGCGCTGTTGCAGGTGGCCGCCGAAGCGGTGCATCCCCTGCCGCCGGGGGAGTACTATGTGTTTGATCTCATCGGCTTGGCGGTGTACGACGAAACCGGGCGCCACCTGGGCGTCGTGAGGGATGTGCTGGAAACCAGGGCCAACGACGTGTACGTGGTCGAGCGGGCCGATGGGGGAGGCGAACTGCTGCTCCCTGCCGTCAAGGACGTGATCCAGCGCATCGACCTAAAGCGGCGGCGCATGGATGTGCGCCTGCTGCCCGGCCTGGAGTGACGCCCGTGCGGGTGGATATTCTGACGCTTTTCCCGGAGATGTTTGTGGGTCCCCTGGACCACAGCATCGTGGGCCGGGCGCGCCGGCGGGGGCTGTTGGAGGTGCGGCTCGTCAACATCCGGGACTTCACCACCGACAAGCACCGCATCGTGGACGACACGCCGTACGGCGGCGGGCCGGGCATGGTGATGAAGCCGGAGCCGCTGTACGCCGCGGTGGAGGCCGTGCGCGGTCCCGACTCCCACGTCATCCTGATGGATCCCCAGGGGGAGCGCTTCACCCAGGAGCGGGCGTGGGAGCTGTCCCGCAAGCCCCACCTGGTGCTGGTCTGCGGCCACTACGAGGGCGTGGACGAGCGGGTGCGGCCGCTGATGGACGAGGAGCTGTCCATCGGCGATTACGTGCTCACCGGCGGCGAACTGCCGGCCATGGTGGTGTTGGACGCGGTGTGCCGCTTGCTGCCGGGTGCGTTGGGCGAGGAGGCCTCGGCCCGGGAAGACTCCTTTCAGGACGGGCTGTTGGATCATCCCCATTACACGCGGCCGGCGGTCTTCCGGGGGATGGCGGTGCCCGAGGTGCTGCTGAGCGGGCACCACGAGGAGATCCGCCGCTGGCGCCGGCGAGAAGCGCTGCGGCGCACCTGGCTGAGGCGGCCGGATCTGTTGGCGAAGGCCCGCCTGACCGACGAAGATCGGCGCTGGCTGGCGGAGATGGGCGCAACCGTGCCGGGGCTGGAGCTGGGTCCGGCGACGGCCCCTGGGCGGGACAGGAAGCGGCGCCGCGACGCCGCGGCGGACGAGGGCGAAGAAGTTTAGCGGACGCCGGCCCCCGCCCGTGGCAGCGGCCCGTGGGGCCGGCCGGTTGGCCGCCCTCCCCCTAGGTGAGGCAAGGGCTTGCGGCGGGGTGGGGACGGCCGTTGTGGCGGGGCGGC
>DATCKT010000376.1:0-3620 GCA_036562195.1 Limnochordales bacterium | reverse complement strand
GCTGGGCACGAGCCGCCAGGCGGACTCCCAAGACGGCCGCATCGTCATCGTGGAACCGGGTAACCAGTTGGTGGGCATGTGGTGGACGGCGTCTCGGGGTGTTGCGCTTTGAGGAAGGGCGGATCGCACCGCCGGCGCCGTACATCGTGAGCGCGGACGCGCAGTTGTTCACCGGCATCGTGAGGATGAATGAAACGTTGATCCTCGCCCTCGATCTCCACCGCCTCTTGAGTGCCGCCGAGCGTCGCGAAACGGAGCAGGTGGCCTTGTACGGCCTGCTCGCTCCCAATATTTTCCGGTTCCTTGGGCCAGGGTGCAAGGATCACCGACAGGTAATGGAGAAGTAGGCATTTCCGGAAAAAAATCCCAGTTCTACGGGTCGAGCGCTTTGGTGGTCCATTGCCTGATTGGGGGTCGGGGCGAGGCGGCTGCCTGCGGCGACGTGTTAAGAAAGCCGGGCTATCCGGTTTTCTGTTTCCGGAAAGATCCAAATCGTGGGGGGGCGGGCCATGGCGTCATCCTTCAATGCAAACGGGCGCGGCAGGGAAGGGACGGGGTCCAAGGAGGACCAGGGACCTACGACTTGGTCGTGGGGCTCGCAACGGGGACGATGGCTACCGGAGCGCGGGCGTTCCAAGGACCCGGCGGCTTTCGTGGGCGCGGGCCGACAGTTCGTTGACGAGCGGCGGTATGACTATTGGAGGGAGGCCGTGTGCTACTACTTCCAGCCTGAGCCCAGCGCGGCTTCCGAACCGGAACAGTTCCAGGTCTGGGCCAAGGCCCTCATCGCACCCCGCGGCGAGCTGTACACCTACGCCTCCGGCGCCCCAACGGAAGGGAGCGAGGCCATCAGCGTTCGCCCCGATCGGGGAGACGAGATCGACATCGGGCTTGTGCTGGCCGGCATCCGCTATCACGAGAGCGATGGGGAACCGCCCCACGTGGCCGGTCCCGGCGACGCGTTTGTTTGCGACAGCGCGCAAGCGTCCCGCGTGCGCTGGACGGCCCACCGCGGCGTTCACCTGCGGCTGGTGCGGGCGGCCGTCGAATCGGCCCTGGGCGGAGCGCTGCCCCCGGCCGGCGTGCTTGCGGGGGAGCTGGGCAAGGGGCGCTTGTGGCCCTTCCTGCGGGACCACTTGAGCCGTTTGGCGGATGAGATGTCGAGCCTGTCCCGCCTAGAGCGGAGCCTGATCATGGACCAAACCGTGGATCTGGCGCTGGCCGCCCTGCGGGTGGTGGGCAGCCAGTGGCACGGCGCCGACCCGTCCGCGCATGGGCTGTTCGTTATCGCCCACCGCTTCATCGCGCAACACCTGGGTGAACCCGACCTCTCGGTAAAACGCATCGCCAGGGCACTCGGCTGTTCCCGCGCCACGCTCTACCGCTTGTTCGCCCACCACCGGCTGACGGTGGCCGCGTACATCCGCGAGCGGCGCATGCAGTGGCTGTACCATCTCCTGCTCGCCGCCGACAACCGGGCTAGCTGGTCCGCTTTGGCGGAGCGGTGCGGTTTCCGCGACTTGACCAATCTCCCGCGGCGATTTCGCCGGAGGTTCGGCCTGACCCCCAGCCAGTTGCGGGAGCGCGCCCGGCGCTCGCTGGAGGCGGAACACCCCGTCTGAAAGCACGTCGCCGGGACCCGTCTTCGCCTGAGCGCGAGCTTGCCGGCGGGGCGGGGGGGAACCCGCTTCGGGCTGCGCCAGCGACGCCCGGTGGTGGCCGAAGCTCTAAAGCCGCAACGCGACCACGAGGATGGTGACGGCGACCGCGGCTGCGACCAAGGCAACGGTCTGATTCAGCTCCCGCCCGCACCGGGCGCGCTCTTCCGGCGACGCAGCGCTGTTGAGGCGACGCATCCGCCACGTCAGCATCCCTGCAGAGATGAGGGCGACCGTGCCGCCGAACTGTTCCATGAACGTGAGCCAAAACGGCTTGCGGTGTCCAATGAGGCCCAACTGCATGAGCATGCCGATGCCCGTGAACAGTACCAACAGGGCGGCGGGGTTGAGGATGCCTCTGATCACCGACCGGGCAGTGTCGTAAGCCACTATGTCAATGAGCCCACCACCCCACTAGGCAGGAAGAACTGACCAAGAAAGGCGGGGTCCCGCAGGACAACCCGAGCCCCCACAAGCGGCCTGACGCTCGACCGCGGCCGCTAAGCGGGCAGCACCGCACCCCTTTGACCGAGGCGTGGACGGACCACCACCAGGAAGGCCGCGAGAGAGAGTCCCACGGAAGCAGCGGCCAGGGTGAACACCATACGATAGCCGAACGCGTCCGCTACCCAACCCAACAGCGTCGAACCCAGCGCGATTCCCAAATCGAAGGCGGTGGAGAACGTCGCGCTGGCGACCCCGAAACGCTCCCGGGGGACCATGCGCAGGAGCGCCGCCTGCAAAGACGGGAGAGCCGAGCCAAAACCGAGTCCGTATAGGACGGCGGCCAGGAGCATGCCGCCGAGCCCCGTGGCGGCGCTCAGCACCAGCAGGGCGGCGGCCGCCAAGGCCGTGGCCGGCACCGCGATTCGCCCCTCGCCCAAACGATCGGAGAATCGGCCCGCCAGGGGCCGGGCCGCGGTGAGCGCCAGCGCGTACACCAGGAAGAAGTTGCCCGGGTTCACCGCCAGTGACACGGCCAACAGCGGCAGGAAGGTGGTCACGGCCCCGTAGGCAAAGGTGAGCAGGACCAGACACAGGGCCACCGGAAAGGCGGCCGGCTCAAGCAACTGGAACCGCCGCCGCTCCGCTGCCGGCCGGAAAGGATGGCGGGCGAGGGAGACGCTGGCGAGGGCCAGCAGGGCCAGGCCCGTGCCCAACAGGAAAACGCCTCGGAAGGACCAGCCGGCGAAGGTCCAGGTGGCCACCAGCGGTCCAACGGCCATGGACAGCGTCATGGCCAGCCCGTACCAGCCCACGCCTTCGCCGCGGCGCGCGGGCGGGACGATGTCGGCGATGGTGCTGGTGGCCGCCGTCGTGCCAAAGGCCCAGCCGATCCCGTGGACCAAGCGAAGCAGGAGGAGCGCCGTCACGCTCCCTACCCACTGGTAGGCGTACATGCACAGCGCGAACAGCGCCACGCCGGCCAGCAGGAACGGCCGGCGGCCGTAGCGGTCCAGCAGGACGCCCGCGACGGGACGGACCATGACCGCGGTGATGTTGAACACACCGACGGACAGGCCCACGTGCGTCTCAAGACCCCCCAGTTCCCGGATGAACAGCGGCAGCGTCGGCAGCAGCAGGTAGAAGCTCGCAAAGGTGAACAGCGACCCCAGCGACGTGAAGACAAAGGCGGGGGTCCACAACCGGTTCACGCCCAGACCTCGCTTTCCAGCCCGGTCGGCCCTCTGCTTGAATTCTACCAAGGATTCCCCGCCTTGGGGCAACGCAGGCAAAATCGCCGCCGCGAGAAAGAGGGATAGGCGGCTCGCGCCTGGAAACCGAGAGCGGACACCGGGATCGAGCGGTGGACGCGGGCGCCGGCGGGGGAGCGAACGCCCGGAGCCTCACGGCCGTTGGCCGCGACGAAGGAACCTATGCAGCGCAAACCGTACTGTTCGCATACGGTTGCGCCCGGGCAAGGGCTGCATCCGTTTCAGCAAGACGAAAGCCGTCGGCAAT
>DATCKT010000375.1:0-4612 GCA_036562195.1 Limnochordales bacterium | reverse complement strand
GGATGACCCGCACCTCGTCAAAGCGGGGCGCGTGTTCCGGCAAGGGCGTGTGGATGTTGGTCGGCAGCTGGTACGACTCACCCCGCTGCGCGGCCAGCACCTGGGCTTCCGGCGACAGCGCCCATTCGATGAACCGGATGGCGCCTTCCCGGTTGGGCCCGTTGCGCACCAGGCTCAAGCCGCCGATCTCGAAGCCGGTGCCGTCGGCCGGCGCGCGGACGCTCACCGGATATCCTTGGATGGCCTGGTTGAGCGCGTCGTGCATGAAGGTCACGCCGATGGCCACCTCACCGCGGCCCGCCAGCAGGCCAGGCTCGGCGCCGGCCCGGGTGTACTGGGCGATGTTCAGGTGCAGGTCCCGCAGCAGCTGCCAGCCCTCGGTCTCGCCGTAGATCTGCAGGATGGTCGCCAGCATGGTATAGCCCGTGCCCGAGGTGTTGGGGTTGGGCATGGCCACCAGGCCCCGATACATCGGCGCCGTCAGGTCCTTCCACGTCTGGGGGATGGGCAGCCCCATGCTCTGCAGGAGCTGGTCGTTGACGGCCCAGCCCAGGATGCCGGCGTACAGGGGCAGATACGTCTCGCCCGTGACTTCCCGGAATGCCGGGATCAGGTCATCCCACGAAGATGGTCGATAGAATTCCGTCAGGCCCTCGGCGAAGGCGACCAGATGGGGGTCGCCGGTGCCGCCGAACCACACGTCAAAGGTCGGATTCTCGCGCTCAGCCCGCAGGCGCGCCAGGGCTTCGCCGCTGCTCAGGCGGATGTACTCCAGATTAATGCCGGTGGCCTTGGGGAATTCCTCCTTGATGACATCACACCAGACCACGTTGGGGCTGCAGAGCACGGTGACCGTCCCTTGTGCGCCCGCCAAAGGGGCTGCGAGCAGCGCCGCTGCCGCGAGCCACAAGATCACCGTCCACCCCGTTCGCACTACCTTCGCCAATCGTTTCGCCCTCCTTCGTGAGGCAATGTCCTGCCGTTGAACCCGGATGCCCGGGACGGCGCCCGCCGTAAGCGCTTCCAGTCTTGTCGAAACCAACTCCGCCACGCCCCCGGCCGCCTGGTGAGCAAAGCCGGGGTATAACGATTCGGGGTATTGCGGTGCTGAGACTTATTCAGAAACTCAGAGTCCAACATACATTCAACAGATTTGTGATAATCTCCTCTTGGTCTCCCGCACCCAAGGGATGAAAGGGGCTGAAGCCGGCGCTCGCCGCAGCGGTGTGCAGGGGAAGCGGCACCGCAGCCGCACCGAAGGCTTCGGGGTCTCAAGGGAAGCGGCAACATGCGGCACGAGGCGTAGGGAGCGGGACCACGTACGGACCAAAACGAACCGCGGCCTCCCGGCAGGGACGATGGTGGCCGCTTGCCGGCAAGGCCGCGGGGTGTCGTGCGCGATTTGGCGTTTGCCGGTGGGTGTGGGACAACCGGCAGCGTTTAGGCGAACAGCCCACCAGCGCTCGAAATCGAGTGAAAAAGCCGTTGATGCTCTTCCAGCTCGTCGAACGTCGGGAACCGTTGATGGCACAGACCGCACTGGAAACTGCTGCCAGTGTTCCCGCTGATGTGGCCGGCGCCGATGCCGCCGGCCACCGCTGCCAGCTCGTGGTCGTCCAAGGGCTGATTGAACCCCAGCGCTGCGTCGGTCTTGCCCCGCGCCTCCGCATGGTTGACAGCGCCCTTCACATCCATGGTGTCGTGGTCCCCCTCTCGCTGCGCTCCCGGTGCTGCAGCCACCGACGAGCTGGCGCCGGGCTGCCGTTCTTTCGCCTGGCCAGAAGTTCTCCGCAGCGCCGACTTGTTACTGCCATCATACACCCTGTTCTCTGCAAGATTACGGGTGCCTGCACCCCAACCGCAGGCTACCCGATAAATTTGCCGGCAGCGTCCGTTCACGCTTGGGCCTGCTGCGTCTCCTGCTCGAGGATGTACTTGCTGAAGACGGCGGCCAGCGTCAAGGCGGCGGCGACGGGCAGCCAGATAGGGAGGCCGCCTGCCACCTGGGCCAGCGCTTCGTCGCTGAGCTCGTCGGCGCTGCGTCGCAGCTGGTCGAGGGGCAGCCCGGTTTCTCGCGCCAGGACACCCTCGGGATCCTGTTCGAGCTCCCGGCGAAACGCGGCGTCCGTCTTCGCCCTCTCCCGCAACAGGGTCAGCGTCGCCTGCAAATCCATCGCTCCTGGACTCCTCCCTACCGGTGCTTGGCCGCTTGATGGGCCGCTGCTCGCCGCTTCGTCAGCCGCTTTGGGGTATCGCCGGCCTGTCGCCGGCCGCCGGCCCGGGCGCAGGCCTTTGGCCTCGACAACCCGTTGGTCCGGTTTCCGCGCTGAGTTCTTCGCGGTTTCAGAGCCATTGTAGAACGGATTGCTCCATTTGTCATGGGTGCCAGCACCCCAAGCGACCGCGTACCGGTCGCCCTGGGGGGGAAGGAGCGACGCTCTGGCGGGATCTGGCTCCCGGTGTCGAACGGTGGTAATCTATGCGTGTGCCGGGAGGAGCTGCTTATGACACAGTATCGACTGCTGGTCACGGATGTGGACGGGACGCTGCTGGACCGGCGCCACCAGCTGCCCCGAGAAAACGCGGAAGCCATCCAAGCGCTGCGGGCCCAGGGCCATCGGTTTACCCTGGCCACTGGGCGCATTGAGCTCGCGGTGCGCACCTTCGTCGACCAGTTGCAACTGGACATGCCTTTGATCCTTTACAACGGAGCTCGGATCGTGGACCCCCGCACGGGCCGGTGCTTGTGGCAGGCGCACTTGCCGCCCGCAGCCGTAGAAACCGCTTTGAGCCTGCTCAAGGAGATGCCCGTCGACGTCAATCTGTACTCCGAGGGCCAGTTGTACGTGGAAGCCATCACGCCCCAGGTCCAAGATCATTTAAACAAGGACAAGGTCGTGGCCAACGTAGTGGGCGACCTTTTGACCTTCTTTCGCACCCGCTGCCCGGGGCCGGTGACGAAGCTCTTGATCATCGGCGAGGAACCGGCCTTTCGAGAGTTTTCCCGGGAGCTGCGGCAGCGCCTGGGGGACCCGATGCCGGTCCACTTGGTCAGCTCGGATCCCATCTACCTCGAGGTGCTGCCCCAAGGGGCATCCAAGGGCGCGGGCCTGCGCTACCTGTGTAGCCACCTCGGGATTCCGCTGGAGCAGGTGGTGGCTGTCGGCGACGCTCCCAACGACATCGACATGCTCGAGGCCGCCGGCGTAGGCGTCGCGGTGGCCAATGCCCATCCGGACGTGCTGGCTGCCAGCGACTACGTGGCTCCCGCCTGCGACGAGGGCGGGGTGGCCCACGTGATTCGCCGCTTCTTCCTGCATACCGACTGATCCGACCGTGGCCTCCTGCGGCCGGCCCCCGCCTGTCATCTGCACCGGGCACCCACGGCCCGCTCTCGCCCCTGATCTTGACTCGGCCGCCCGCGGCCCACACCCGCCCGTCATCGAAACCGGACTGCCCAGGGCCCGCACCAGGGTGCGCTGATGTCCGGCGATTCCCGTCAAGTTCCAGAACGCAGAAACCAGCGCAATTCGCGGGAGGACTCCGGCGACTTACGTCGAAACACCAAGACTTGAAACCGCTTCCAAATTGGTGCGTGGCTGTCCAGCGCTTGGGGGAACCCACGGCGTTGCCGGCGGCCGGCTTCGGAGTCCGGCCGCCGGCGGGCGGCTCGACACGACCGGGGGGATGGGCATGGCGGCTGGGACTATGGAAGCGGCCGTATTCCGCGGCGCAGGCCGGCTGGCCATCGAGACGGTCCCGGTGCCCCGCATTCGCCGGGACGACGACGTGCTGCTGCGGGTGCTGGCGTGCGGCGTCTGTGGCACCGACCTGCACATCCTTTCCGTTCCGCCCGGTCATCCGGCTTCCAGTGACATCATTCTGGGCCACGAATACACCGGCGAAGTTTTGCAGGTGGGCCCGGCCGTCACCCATCTGAAACCGGGCGACCGGGTCGTGGTTGACGCCAACATCAAATGCGGCACCTGCATCCACTGCCGCTCCGGGCGCTCCCACATGTGCGAAAACATGACGACGCTGGGCATCTTCGAGGACGGCGGCTTCGCGCGGTACAACGTCGCGCCGGCCAGGGCCCTGCACCCCATCGATCCTGCCGTGCCGCCGCATCTGGCGGCGTTCGCGGAACTGTTGTCCTGTATCGTCAACGGGGCGCGTAAAGTGAGGATAAGCCCGGGAGCGGTGGTCGTCATCCTGGGTGCCGGGCCGGCGGGGCTGCTTTTCACCCAGTTGGCACGGGCGGCCGGCGCGCGGGTGGTGGTGGCTGAAGTGAGCCCCTACCGCCAGCGGTTTGCGCGCGAAAGCGGCGCGGAGCTGGTCGTGGATCCGAAGGCCGTGGACGTGCGGGAGGCGGTCATGCGGATCTCACCCGCCGGGGCCGACGTGGTCATCGACGCGGTCGGTTCCCTCTTCGCCCACGCCCTGCCCCTGGTGCGCCGGCAAGGCCAGGTGCTCCTGTTTGGGATGGACGCGACGGCCACCGCCGCGGTGCCTCAGGTGGAGATTACCCGCAACGAGCTGGAGGTGCGGGGCACTTACATCGCCGACGGCACGTTCCCCGACGCCATCGCCTGATTGAGGCCGGGGTGTTGCC
>DATCKT010000374.1:0-13028 GCA_036562195.1 Limnochordales bacterium | reverse complement strand
GCCCGGGTTTGACATCTACTACGGCTACGGCCTCGTCAACGCCTACGCGGCCGTGACCGGGTCCGACCCCGTCAAGGCCCAGGTGGGCGTCGCCACCGCCGACGGCAGTCGCGTCTTTGGACCGGCCAGCCCGCAACGGATCGGCGATCGCGCCGTGGCGCGGGTGGAAGGCGTCGCTCCCGGGCGGCAAACCGTGTTCGCCTGGATCGACGCGCATCCCGACGGTGTGCTCGGGCAGGGTGACTTCGCCGGCCTCACGGAGGTAAACGTGCCCGAAAAGGGCACCGCCAGCGCCCAGCTCACCCTCGCCATCTGGGACACGCTGCCGGCATCCGACCGCACCCGGTTGGAGCGGCTGGTGAACCGCTAAACCGGCGAACCGCAGCCGGCGGGCCACCGAGGGAACACGCCGCCGGCACGGGAAATCTGAAGCAAGCGGCACGACGCACCGGCGGGGACCCGCGAGCGGTCCCCGCCGGGCGCAGGAGGTGGACGACATGAAGACGACCGGAGCCAGGGCGGCCGCGGGATTCGGTCCGCGGCGCCGCGGCAGCTCGTATGACTGGCGGCTGATGGTCTTGCTGGGAGGGATCGGCGTCCTGATGGTGGCGGCCGGGTGGGTCGCGACGGGCAAGGGGCCCCAGGACGCCGCGCCCGCCCTGGCGGTGTCCGTCGCCGCGCAAGCCCTACCCCTGGAGGGCGCGGCCGGGGGCGGTCCTCACAGATACGTGCTGGTCCTGGCGGCCATGGCCACGGGCCAAGAGGACGCGGTCGCGCGCTTCCGGGATGGGCAGACCTACGATTTCATCGTCATGCAAGATGGACGAGAAGTGTGGCGCTGGTCCCATGACCGGGCATTCCACCAGGCCGCCCATGAGCGCCGGTTCCCGGCCGGCGAACTGGTGGTCTTCACCGCCGTCTGGGACGGTCGTGACGCGGCGGGGCGCCAGGTGACGGGCACCGTCGAAGTGCGCGGGGTGCTCACCGCCGACCCGGCGTTCATCACCGAGCCCGTGGTGTTGGAGCTGCAGTAGCCGCGCGGGTCGTCAGGGGGATGTGGGCGGCCCTCCGCCCAGATCCCCCCACTCGTACAGGATGATGCTGGCCGCCACCGCGCCGGCCGTCTCGGTGCGCAACAGCCGCGGGCCTAACGTGACCGTGTGACCTCCCCGGGCCTCCGCCAGCGCCACCTCGGCGGGCTCAAGGCCCCCTTCGGGGCCAATCACCACCGTCGCCGGGCCAGGAGCCAGGGCGCGCAGCACCCTCCGCAAGCCGACGTCCCGGGCCTCCTCCCACGGCACGATGAGGTGGCCCCAGTCCGACCCGGCGTCGTAGTCGTCCAGAAACCGCTCCAGGGTTGTCACCGGGGCCACCACGGGCACCTTGCCCCGGTGAGACTGCTTGGCCGCCTCGTAGGCGATGCGCTGCCAGCGCCGCCGGCGGTCTTGCGCCTTGGCCGCGTCCCACTCCACCACGGTGCGCGCCGTGAACACGGGGACGATGCGGCTAACGCCCACCTCCACAGCCTTCTGCACGACCAGATCCATCTTGTCGCCCTTGGGGATCCCTTGCACCAGGGAAAGGTGTAGGGGCGGCTCGCCCCGGGACGGAGCGCAGGAGAGCACGCGGGCGGTCACCTGACCGCCGCCCACGTGGGCCAACTCCGCCTCGTAGTCAAAGCCGCGGCCGTCGCACAGCGTGATGCGGTCGCCCGGCCGCAGGCGCAAGACGCGGGCCACGTGCTGGGCGTCGGTCTCGCCCAGCGCCACATGCTGGCCGGGACTCAGGCTGGGAACGCCGCGAGCGCCTGCTAGGGCGGCCTGCCCGCCCGCCGGCCGGGACGGCGGCCCGTCGCCGCCCGTGAGATCGGGATCGAGAAAGAACCGGTGCATCAGCGGGCTGCCTCCGCCAGCAGGCAGCGCCAGTCACCGCGGGCCCGCTCCGCCGAAATCCGAAACCCAGCCTGCTCCAAGCGCCACCGCACCGCCGGACAGGCATCGTCGATGATGCCGCTGGCCACCAGCGTGCCGCCAGGGCGCAGCAGCGCGCGCAGCTCCTCGGCCATGTCGGCGATGACGTCCGCCAAGATGTTGGCCACCACCAGATCCACGTGCCGCTCCGCCAAAAGCGCCCGGGCCGCGGCCGTGCTGCCGCACGCCACCCACACCCGCTCGTGCACCCCGTTGCGCCGGCAGTTTTCCCGGGCCGCCTGCACCGCCGTCGGGTCGATGTCCACGGCGATGACGGCACTCGCTCCCAGGCGGGCGGCGGCGATGGCCAGGATGCCCGATCCCGTGCCGATGTCGGCCACCGTGTCACCGGGACGGACCAGCTCGTCCAGGGCTTCCAGGCACAGCGCCGTGGTGGGATGATAGCCGGTGCCGAAGGCCATGCCGGGGTCCAGCTCAATGATGAGCCGGTCCGTGGGCGCCACCGTCACCCAGGCCGGCTTAATCAACAGGCGCCGTCCCAGCGCCAGCGGCTGGTAGTGGCGCTTCCAGTGTTCCGCCCAGTCTTCGTCTTGGACCCATTCCACGGACACGCGGGCGGGGCCGGGCTCAAGCCCAAACTCCTCCAGCGCCCGGACCCGCTGCCCGATCTCGTCCGGGGCCACGGCGGCGTGCTCGGGCAAGTACGCGACGACCGAGCGCTGGCTCCCATCGCCCTCCAGGACGACGCCCTGCGCCCCGGCGGCCAGCAGGATCTGCGTCACCGCTTCTTCGCACTCCGGGTGGGTGTGCACCGCCACCCTCATCCACCGCACCGCGTCAACCTCCTGGCTCAAAAACGGGCCTCCGCCCACGGCACGGCCCACGGCTCCGGCGGCCTGTCCAGCCGGCCCTCAGCACCCTCAGGCCGCCGGGGTGGATGGCGCCTACTGGCGCCCACCGCCCAAGGTGTCCCGGACGCGATCAAAGAAGGTCCGGTTGCCCGACGGCTCCTCGCCGCTGAGCCGGGCAAACTCCCGCAAGAGCTCCTTTTGCCGGGCCGTCAGCCGGCGGGGCACTTCCACCCGGACCCGGACGATCTGGTCGCCGCGCCCGTACCCGCCCACGCGGGGGATGCCTTGGCCGCGCAGGCGGAACTCGGTACCGGGCTGGGTGCCCTCCGGGATCGTCAGCTTCTGGGTCCCGTCCAGCGTCGGAACCTCGATCTCGTCGCCCAACGCCGCCTGGGTGAAGCTGATAGGGATTTCGGTGATCACGTTAACGCCGTCCCGCACGAAGGTGGGGTGCGGGCGCACGCGCACATACAGGTACAAATCGCCCGGGGGGCCGCCCCGCGCGCCCGCCTCGCCCTCGCCGCTCAAGCGGATGCGGTTGCCGTTGTCGACCCCCGCCGGGATCTTCACGTGGATCCGCCGGCGGCGCTCCACGCGCCCCGCCCCGCGGCACTCCCGGCACGGTGTCGTGGCGAACCGGCCCTCCCCGCGGCAGCGGGGGCACACCGTCACGCTGACGAACTGGCCAAAGGGCGTGGCGCGGGCGTGGCGCACCTCCCCGGTGCCGTTGCATTCCGGGCACGTCTGGATGGGCGCGCCCGGCTCCGCGCCGTCGCCGTGGCAACGGGGACACGTTTCCACCCGGGGAACCTCGATGGTCTTCTCGGTGCCGAAGGCGGCCTCCTTGAACTCCACCTCGATCTCCATCTCGAGGTCCCGGCCGCGCACCGGGCCCCGGCTGCGCTGGCGCCGGCCGCCGGTGAATACGTCAAAGATGTCGAAGAGATCCCCCAAATCCTCGAACGGGCCGAAGCCGCCAGGTCCGAAGGGACCAAAACCGCCCGGGCCCGCACCGTTCGCGCCGCCGCCGAAGGCGTCGTGCCCGAAGCGATCGTACTGCTCGCGCGCCTTGGGATCGCTGAGGACGCGATAGGCCTCGTTGATCTCTTTGAACTTTTCCTCGGCCTGGGGGTCGTCTTTGTTCACGTCAGGGTGATACTGCCGCGCCAGCTTGCGGAACGCGCGCTTGATCTCTTCCTGGGTGGCGTTCCGGCTGACCCCCAGCACCTCGTAATAGTCCCGCTTGCTCGCCAATCGCTACACCGCCCTCAAGCCCAAGGGCCTCGCGCTGAAAAGTGGGCGGCGGGTCAAGTCCCCCGCCGCTCCTCTTCTCAGGATACGGTGTATTCGCCTTCCACGGTGTTCCCGCCCGCCGTGGCGCCGCCGGCGGCGCCGCCCGGCGGGGTGTTGGCGCCCGCCCCGGACGCCCCGGCGGTCTGGTACGCCCGGGTGGTCACATCGTGCAAGGCCTTGCTCAGCGCCTCCAGGCCGTCCTTGATGGCCTGGGCGTCGTTCCCGCCCATGACCGACTGGAGCTTCTGCTTGGCCTGCTCGATGTTCTGCCGCTCCTGATCGGTCACCTTGCCGGCCAGATCTTTGAGCGTCCGGTCGACCGTGTAAATCAAGCTGTCGGCCTGGTTGCGCAGCTCCGCCAGCTCCTTGCGCTTGCGGTCTTCTTCGGCGTACTTCTCCGCTTCCGCGACCATGCGCTTGATGTCCTCAGAGGTCAGGCCCGTGGACGCCGTCAAGGTCACCTGCTGCGCCCGCCCCGTGGCCAAGTCCTTGGCCGACACCTTGACGATGCCGTTGACGTCGATGTCGAAGCTGACCTCGATCTGCGGGACGCCCCGGGGCGCCGGCGGGATCCCGTCCAGGCGGAACCGGCCCAGGGTGACGTTGTCGGCGGCCATGGGCCGCTCGCCCTGGAGCACGTGGATTTCCACCATCGTCTGGTTGTCGGCCGCGGTGGTAAAGATCTGCTTGGCCGACGTGGGGATGGTGGTGTTGCGCTCGATGAGCTTGGTGAACACCCCGCCCAGCGTCTCGATACCCAGGGACAGCGGCGTTACGTCCAAAAGGACCAGGTCTTTCATTTCGCCGGCCAGTACCGCCGCTTGGATGGCCGCCCCCACCGCGACGCACTCGTCGGGGTTAATGCCCTTGTGGGGTTCCTTGCCGATGAGCTTGCGGATGGCCTCCTGCACGGCCGGGATACGGGTGGAGCCGCCCACCAGAATGACCTTGTCGATCTGGTGCGGCTCAAGCCCCGCGTCCTTGAGCGCCTGCCGCGTCGGACCCAGGGTGGCCTCCACCAGGTCCCGGGTCAGCTCCTCAAACTTGGCCCGGGTCAGGGTGACGTCGATGTGCAGCGGTCCCTGGGGCCCCATGGAGATGAACGGCAGGCTGATGTTGGTGGACATCACGCCCGACAGCTCGATCTTCGCCTTTTCGGCCGCCTCCTTGAGGCGCTGCATGGCCTGGCGGTCGCGGGTCAGATCGATGCCGTGCTCCATCTTGAACTGCTCCACCAGCCAGCGGATGATGCGCTCGTCGAAGTCGTCGCCGCCCAAATGGTTGTTGCCGCTGGTGGCTTTCACCTCGAAGACGCCGTCGCCGATCTCCAGGATGGACACATCGAAGGTGCCGCCGCCCAGGTCATAGACCAGGATGGTCTGGTTGCCTTCCTTGTCGAGCCCGTAGGCCAGGGACGCGGCCGTGGGCTCGTTGATGATGCGCAGCACCTCAAGGCCCGCAATGGTGCCCGCGTCTTTGGTCGCCTGGCGCTGGGCGTCGGTGAAGTAGGCCGGCACGGTGATGACGGCCTTGGTCACAGGCTGGCCCAGGTAGTTCTCGGCCTCGGCCTTCAGCTTCTGCAAGATCATGGCCGAGATCTCCTGGGGCGTGTACTCCTTGTCGTCGATGCGCACCTTGTAATTGGTGCCCATCTTGCGCTTGATGGACATGATGGTCCGCTCGGGATTGAGCACCGCCTGGCGCTTGGCGGCATGGCCCACCAGGCGCTCGCCGTCCTTGGTAAAGGCGACCACCGACGGCGTGGTGCGGCTCCCCTCGGCGTTGGGGATGACGACGGGCTCGCCGCCCTCCACCACCGCCACCACCGAGTTGGTCGTACCCAGGTCAATGCCGATGACCTTGCTCATGGACCAATTCCTCCTGTCGCAGAATGCCCGCGGTCAGCGCGCAGCCGCGACCTTCACGAGGCTCGGGCGCAGCACCTTATCGTGCAGGCGGTAGCCGCGCCGGTATTCTTCCACCACATGGCCGGCTGGCGCCCCTTCGCCGGGTTCGGCCTCGGCCACGGCTTCCATCGTGTTCGGATCAAAAGGCTGTCCCACGGCCTCGATGGGCATGAGGCCGTGGCGGGCCAGCACGTCTCCGAGCTGCTGCCGGATCAGCCGCACGCCTTGACCCAGGGGGGTCTCGACCGCCTCGCCGGCGGCGGCGATGGCGTGCTCGAGGCTGTCCAGCACGGGCAACACGTCAGCCAAAAGCCGCTCGGCCGCGGTTTTCCGCAGCGTCTCCATCTCCTGGCGGGTGCGGCGGCGATAGTTATCGAACTCCGCCAACAGCCGCACGTACTGGTCCGCCAGCTCCCGCTCGCGCGCTTCCAACGCGGCCACCCGCTCCCGCAGGCGCGCGGCCTCCGCTGCAAGATCTTCCTCGGCCGGCGGGGCGTCGCCGGGGGCCGCCTCGCCCTCGGACCCACCGGCAGCGGCGCTCGCGGCTTCCTCGCCCGCCTCCGGGGACGGTACTGCCGTCTCCCGGTCGGGTGCCGCGCCCTGCCCGGCGGCCGGTGCCGCGATCCCAGCTTCCGACCCGTCCGGCTCCGCAGCGGTTGCGCGCGCGCCGGGCTCCACTGTGGGAACGTCCTTGTCGTGCTGCACCACCGTCGACTCCCCTGGACAAATAAAAGTCCCTCGCGGCAGACACGCCTCAAGGGTCCTGCCCTATTATAATGGACGCCGGCTGCCCTGTCCACGAAAGGGCAGCCGGACGCTCAATGACCGCGCATGAGGGCGTACAAGGCTTCGCTCAACTGGTCGGCCACGTACTGGACCATCCCGACGGCCTTGGAGTAGTCCATGCGGGTCGGACCCAGAACGCCGATGGCTCCGACCACCTCGTCGCCCAACCGGTAGGCCGCGGAGACGACGCTGCACTCCCGCAGGCCGGCCACGGGATTCTCCTGGCCGATGATGACCGTGGTCCCGCTGCCCCGCGCAGCTAGGCTCAAAACTTCGTTCAGGATCTCCCGGGCCTCCAGCATGGCCAGCAGCGACCGGGCCCGCTCGATGTCGCGGAACTCGGGCTGATTGAGGATATTGAGGGTGCCCTCCAGATAGACCTTTTCGGCCTGCCGGTCCTCAAGCCCCGTGGTGAGCAGGTCCGCCACCGCGTCGTAGAGCTCGGGTTGGCCGGTTTCCTCCCGAATCCCTGCCAGCAGGTCGCGCTTGATGTCGCCGTAGCGCACCCCAAACAGGCGCCGGTTGAGCCGGGCGGCCATCTCGTCGCACTGGGCCGGGCTGACGGGATGCTTCAACTCCACGATGCGGTGCTGCACGAAACCGGGGTCGGCCACCACCACGGCCACCACCCGGACGTCGTCCAACGGGACCAAGTCCAAACGCCGGAAAATGCTGGCCTCAAGGCGCGGCGCGGCCACCACGGAGGCGTACTGGGTCGATCGGGCCAGCAGCCGGGCGGCCTCGTGGACCATCTCCTCCATGGCGCGGCGGACTGCCACCACTTCCCGGTAGACAGCGGAGCGCTCAGCCGGACCAGGTTCCCAGCGCGCCATCAGCTCGTCGACGTAATAGCGGTAGCCCTTGTCCGACGGGATGCGGCCCGCGGAGGTATGGGGCTGGTGCAGATAACCCTCCTCTTCTAGATCCGCCATCTCGTTGCGGATGGTGGCCGGGCTCACCCCGAGGTTGTACTTGCGGGCCAAGTTCCGGGATCCGACGGGCTCCGCCGTCTGGATGTAATCGTCGGTCAGAGCCTGCAGCACCCGTCGCTTGCGCTCGTCCAGCACGCGCTCCACCCCCTTCCTTTAGCACTCCTCGCCGGAGAGTGCTAACTCCTCCCCTTCAAAATAGCACCAGTCCCAAAGTGATGTCAATCTTCACCGATTCCCAGTTGACACCGTCTCACAGGCTTTGTAGGCTTGTGCCGATGGGCTTTTACCGCTTCGTGAGTCCCCTCTTGCGGGCCATGGATCCCGAACGGGCCCACCGCTTGGCCCTGGCCTTCCTGCGCTCCGCCAGCCGCCAACCGTGGCTCCTGGCGCCGTGGCGACATCGTCCCCTCGACCCGGAAACCGGCTTGGCCGTGGAAGCCTTCGGCCTGCGCTTCCCCAACTGCCTGGGCCTCGCGGCCGGCCTGGACAAGGACGGCGAGGCGGTGCCCGCCTTGGCGGCGCTCGGCTTCGGCTTCGTGGAGGTGGGCACCGTCACACCCCGGCCGCAGCCTGGAAACCCCGGCGTGCGCCTGTGGCGCCTGCCCGAGCACCAGGCCCTCATCAACCGCATGGGCTTCAACAACGGCGGCGCCGCGGCGCTGGCGAAACGGCTGCAGCGGGACCGCCCGCGGGTGCGGGTCCCCATCGGCGTCAACATCGGCAAAAACCGCGACACCCCCGCCGCGGAGGCGGCCTCCGACTACGTGCGGTGCCTTGAAGCCGTCTACCCGGTGGCCGACTACGTGGTGGTGAACGTCAGCTCCCCCAACACCCCGGGCTTGCGGGGCCTGCAGGCCGCGCCCGTGCTGGACGAGCTCTTGGCCGCGCTGGAGGACGCCCGGGCGCGGCTCGCCCAGCGGCTCGGTTCCCGGCCGTGCCCGCTGTTGGTCAAGGTCGCACCGGACTTGACGGTGGCGGAGCTGGAGGACATCCTCGCCGTTTGCCTGCGGCGGGATGTGGCGGGGATCATCGCGACCAACACGACGGTGGCGCGCCCCGGCGTGACGGGCCCGAACGCGAAGCAGCCCGGCGGCCTGAGCGGCAAGCCGCTGTTTCCCTTGTCCAACCGGGTGGTGGCCGCCATCTACCGCCGCAGCGGAGGACGGCTGCCCATCATCGGCGTGGGCGGCATCATGTCGGCCGAGGACGCCTACGCCAAGATCAAGGCGGGCGCTTCCCTCATCCAGGTCTATACGGGGTTCGTGTACGGCGGGCCCGGGTTTCCGGCGCGCCTTCTCGCGGACCTAAAGCGGCTGGTGGCCCGTGACGGGTTCAGGCACGTCCGCGAGGCCGTGGGCGTCGAAGCGGACCGCTGGCCGGACCCATAAGGGACCACCACCGGGACCCGTCAGGGGACCGCCGACGCCTCCGCTTACGCCCGCGGGCGGATGAACTCCTGAAAGGCTTGGTTGGCCACGGGCAATCCCCGGTCGGTCAGGCGCAGGCGGGCCCCGCGCCACTCCACCAGGCCCAAGTCCAGCAAGCGGGCGATCTCTCGCCCGAACGCGCGCTCCAAGGACCGGCCGAAGCGGCGCTCAAAGGCTTGCCCGTCGACCCCCTCCCGCAGCCGCAGCCCGAGGATGACGGTGTCTTCCTCGGCCGTGGCGGTGTCCACAGGCTCCCGCCAGGCGACGGGCAGTTCGCCCGCGGCCAGGCGGCGGGCGTAGTCGTGGGGCAGCCGTTCGTTGGCGAACCGCTCGCCCCCCCATTGGGAGTGAGCGCCGGGGCCGAGGCCCAGCCACTCGCCGTTCAGCCAGTAGATCCGGTTGTGCCGGGAGGCAAAGCCCGGCTTGGCCCAGTTGGAGATCTCGTAGTGCTCGTATCCGGCCGCGCCCAGGGCGTCCATCGCGTGCCGGAACATGGCCAGCTCCGCCTCCTCTCCCGGCAGGGGCAGCTCGCCGCGGGCGTGCAAGTCGCCGAACCGGGTGCCTTCTTCGATGACCAGGCTGTAGCAGGAGACGTGCTCGGGCCCCCAGGCGATGATCTCGTCCAGCGTGCGCTTCCACGCGTCCAGGTCCTGGCCCGGCAGGCCGAACATGAGGTCGATGTTGACATTGTCGAAACCCACCGCCCGGGCCCGCTCATAGCACTCGCGGGCCTGCGCGGCACCGTGGATGCGGCCGAGGCGCTGAAGGAGCCCGTCATCGAGGCTTTGTACGCCGAGGCTGATGCGGTTGACGCCTGCCGCCTTCAGGGCCTCAAGGCGCGCCCGGGTCAGCGTGCCCGGGTTGGCCTCGACGGTGATTTCGGCGCCGTCCGCGAGGGGCAGCGGCGCCACGGCCGAAAACAATCGCTCCAGCTGGGCCGGCCCCAGCGCCGTCGGCGTGCCCCCGCCGACGTACAGAGTGTCGAAGGGGACGGCGGCCACGTCCTCCCGGGCGGCGTACAAGGCGGCCTCCTGGGCCAGGGCCGCGAGGTACTCCTCCACCCCGCCGTGCCGCAGGAGGTAGGTGTTGAAGTCGCAGTAATGGCACCGCTTCTCGCAGAAAGGGACGTGGACGTAGAGACCCCGCATTGCCGTCACCGCCGGCCACCCCGCCAGGCGGGCGCCCCGGCCCGCCGCCCGGCGGCCAGCGCCCGCTTGGGCCTGCACCACCGCCGGCCGATCGGGACGATCATCCGCCTCAGTCAATGCGCAGCACGGCCATAAAGGCCTCCTGCGGCACTTCGACCCGGCCCAGCTGCTTCATGCGTTTCTTGCCTTCCTTTTGCTTCTCCAGCAGCTTCCGCTTGCGGGTCACGTCGCCGCCGTAGCATTTGGCCAAAACGTCCTTGCGCAGGGCCTTGACGGTTTCCCGGGCGATGACCTTGCGGCCGATGGCGGCCTGGATCGGCACTTCAAACAGCTGCCGCGGGATCACTTCCTTGAGTTTTTCCGTCAACTGCCGCCCGCGGGCGTAAGCCTTGTCCCGGTGCACGATGCAGGACAGCGCGTCCACCGGCTCGCCGTTGAGCAGGATGTCCATCTTCACCAGGTCGCTGGTGCGGTAGCCGATGAGCTCGTAATCCAGGGACGCGTAGCCCCGGCTGCGGGTCTTGAGCCGGTCGAAGAAGTCCATGAGGATCTCGCTCAGCGGGAGCTCGTAGATGAGCTGCACCCGCTCCGGCGTCGTGTACTCCATATTGATGAACGTCCCCCGCCGCTCCTGGCACAGCTCCATCAAGGGGCCCACGTACTCGGCCGGAGCGATGATGGTGGCCCGCACGTAGGGCTCCTCCACGTGGTCGATGTACTGCTGCTCGGGGAACTTGGCCGGGTTGTCCACCTCCACCACCTGGCCGTTGGTCAGCGTCACCCGGTAGACGACGCTGGGGGCGGTGGTGATGAGGTTGAGCCCAAACTCCCGCTCCAGGCGTTCCTGGACGATCTCCATATGCAACAGGCCCAAGAAACCGCACCGGAACCCGAACCCCAAGGCGTTGGACGTCTCCGCCTCGAAGGTGAGGGCGGCGTCGTTCAACTGCAGCTTCTCGAGAGCGTCCCGCAGCTCGGGGAAGTCCTCGTTCTCCACCGGGTACAGCCCGCAGAACACCATGGGCTTGACGGGGCGATACCCGGGCAGCGGCTCCGCCGCGGGCCGGTCGGCCTCGGTGATGGTGTCGCCGATGCGAGTGTCCCGCACGTTGCGGATGGTGGCCAGGATGCAGCCCACTTCGCCGGCGGTGAGCTGGGGCACCGGGGTTTCGTGGGGCAAAAAGACCCCCACCTGGTCCACCTCGAACGTCTTGCCCGAGCTCATCATCTTGATGTGCATGCCCGGCCGCACCGTGCCGTCCACGATGCGCACGTAGGCCACGACGCCGCGGTAAGAGTCGAAATGGGAATCGAAGATAAGGGCCCGGAGCGGCGCCTCGGGGTCGCCTTTGGGCGGCGGGATGCGCTGGATGATGGCTTCCAGGATCTCGTCCACGCCCTGGCCCGTCTTGGCGCTGGCTAGGATGGCCGTGGCCGGGTCAAGGCCGATGGTGTCCCGGATCTCCCGCAGCACCCGCTCGGGATCCGCGTTGGGCAAGTCGATCTTGTTGATGACGGGGATGATCTCCAGGTCGTGCTCCAGGGCCAGGTAGCAGTTGGCCAGCGTCTGGGCTTCCACGCCCTGGGTCGCGTCGACCACTAGCAGCGCCCCTTCGCACGCCGCCAGGCTGCGGGAGACTTCATAGGAGAAGTCCACGTGCCCCGGGGTGTCGATGAGGTTGAGGATGTAGTCTTCCCCGTCCTTGGCCCGGTACTGGAGGCGCACCGCGGTCAGCTTGATGGTGATGCCCCGCTCCCGCTCCAGATCCATACTGTCCAGGATCTGGTCCTTCATCTCCCGCTCGGACAAAGCGCCGGTCCGCTCCAGCAGCCGGTCGGCCAAGGTCGATTTGCCGTGGTCGATGTGGGCGATGATGCAGAAGTTCCGTATCCGCCGCTGATGCATGGACCCATTATAGCAAAAATATCGTGGACCGGACCAGGACACCCTGCCAGGAGGGGCGAACGTCACGTCTTTGGTTTCCATGGAGGAAAGCGCATGTCCGGCTCCCGCACGGTCGCCCGCAACGCGGGCATCGTCATGCTCCTTATCCTCATCTCCCGCCTGCTGGGTTTCATACGCGAGCGGGCCATCGCGGATGTGTTCGGCCTCACCGGCGAAACCGACGCGTTCCGGGCCGCCTTCAACATTCCCGACCTGATGTACTTTCTGCTCGTGGGCGGCGCCATCAGCTCGGCTTTCATTCCCGTCTTCAGCAGCTATCTGGCCCGCGGTCAGGAGGACGAAGCGTGGCGCATGGCGTCCACCTTCATCACCGGCGTCAGCCTGGGGCTGGTGGTCCTGACGCTCTTGGGTGTCGTCTTCTCGCCTTGGCTGGCGCCGGCGGTGGCACCGGGCTTCGGGGGCGACCAGCTGGCGCTCTTGGTGGTGCTCATGCGCGTCATGTTCCCGGCGGTGCTGTTTACGGCCTTGGCCGGCGTCGGCATGGGCGTGCACAACGCGTACCAGCGGTTCGCCGTGCCGCTGTTGGGCCCCATCTTCTACAACATCGCCATCACCCTGGGCGCGTACCTGCTCGGCCCGGTCATGGGCATCATGGGCATGGCGGTGGGCACGGTGGCGGGGGCGGTGGGCAACTTCCTCATTCAAGCCCCCTTCGTGCTGCGGGCGGCCCGCCGGTTTCCATGGGAAACCCAGTGGAATCACCCGGGACTGCGCAAAGTGGGCCGGCTGATGGTGCCGACGATTATCGGCCTGTCCATCGTGCAGCTCAACACCATCATCCTGACGG
>DATCKT010000373.1:0-6406 GCA_036562195.1 Limnochordales bacterium | reverse complement strand
ATCCTCATCACGCCCGAAGGCCGCGTCAAGGTGACGGATTTCGGCATCGCGCGGGCGGCCAGCACGGCCACCTTGACCCAGACGGGCACCGTCATCGGCTCCGTGCACTATTTCTCCCCCGAACAAGCCCGCGGCGAGCCGGTGGGACCGGCGTCGGACCTGTACTCGCTGGGCGTCGTGCTGTATGAGATGCTGACGGGTACGGTGCCGTTCCGGGGCGACAGCCCCATCTCGGTGGCCATCAAGCACTTGCACGAGGAGCCGGTGCCGCCGCGGCGGCTGGTTCCTTCCATTCCCGCGTGGCTGGAAGCTGTGGTCCTCAAGGCGTTGGCCAAGGATCCGGCCAAGCGCTACGGCTCCGCGGAGGAGATGGCCCAAGACCTGGCGTGGCGGGCGGATGCCGAGCCGGTGGCGCTGGTGCAGGACGCCGGCGCGGCGCCGTCCGAGCCGCGCGGCCTTGCGGAGCGGCTGGACGAGCCCACCCGCCGGGTGGCGGCCGTGGGCGGGACGGTGGTGGAGGACGAGGGCGAGGAAGAGGCGGCCCAAGCCGTCGGCTCCCGGCCTCGCCGGCGCCGCGGCCGGCGGGGACTGTTGTTGGCGCTCCTTTTGATGATCGCGTTGGGCGCCGGAGCGTACGCGGGCACGCCCTATCTCTTGCGGGTCATCTTCCCGCCGGAGGTGACGGTGCCCGACGTCGTCGGGCTGACCTACGCGGAGGCCAGCGCGCTCATGAGCCAACGGGGACTGCTTTTAGTGATCGAGGCCGAACGGCATGACCGCTTGGTGCCGCCGGGGCACATCGTGCGGCAGAATCCCGAGGCCGGCCGCACTGTGCGCCAGGGCCGGACGGTGCACGTGACCCTCAGCCGCGGCCCCGAGCTGGGCATCGTGCCGGATGTGACGGGCCGGCCGCTGCGGGAAGCACGGTTGGTGCTGACCCAGGAAGGCTACGTGCTGGGCGAGGAGATCACCGCTTTTGAGCCGGGGGTAGGACTCAACTATGTGGTCCGGCAGGACCCGCCGCCGGGAGCGGAGGTGGAAAAGGGGACCCCGGTCAACTTGTGGGTAAGCCGGCCTGCCGAGGCGGCGCCCACCGTGGCGGTGCCTGACGTGCGAGGCCGCACTCTGGCTGAGGCCGAGCGCTTGCTGCAGGGGTTCGGGCTGGTGCTGGGCAACGCGTGGCCGGAAGTCAACCCGCTGATCCCGCCCGGGCGCGTCATCGACCAGAATCCGCCGCCCAGCACCTCCGTGGAGCAGGGCGCCGCGGTGGACGTGGTGTACAGCGGCGAGGCGCAGCCGGAGGCCGCGGCGGGCCAGACGGGCGGCGAAGGGCCGGCCGAAGGCAGCCCGGCAACCCGAGCCGGCGGCGAAGCGGGCAGCCCCGCCAGGAGCGGGGCGGCGCCCAGTGCCCCGGCGGGGGCCGGCGCCAGCCCCTCGGCGACCGCCGGGCTGGCCGAAGCGGAGGATTGGGAACAGGCGCTGCTGGCCGCGGGCCAGAAGCGGCGCACCGCCCGGGTCGACATCTACGTACCGCCCGGTCCGCCGCAAGAAGTGGTGATCCTCGTCATCGACGACTTCGGCGCCCGCGAGGTGCACCGGGAAACGCTGGCCGGGGGCACCCACGTGCGGCACTTCGTGGAAGGGCGCGGCGACGACGCCCGCCTGCAGGTGTACATCGGCGGCATGATGGAAGTGGATGAGCCCTTCCCGCGTTGACGCGCGGCCGGGGGACGGGACCGGGGCGGCGGGGTTGCGCACCGCTCCGCCTCGGCCGCGAGCGGGGAAATGCGCGCCTCAAAGGGGGGAACCGATGGAGCACGGGACCGTACTGCGAGGTATCGGCGGCTTCTACCGGGTGCTGTTGGACGACGGCCGCCTGGTGGAATGCCGCCCGCGGGGTCGTTTGCGCAAGGACGGCTTGATCCTGCTGGCTGGAGACCGGGTCCAGGTACGTCCAATGGCGGACGGCAGCGGCGTCATCGAGGCGGTGGCGCCCCGCCGCACCCAACTGCGCCGCCCGGCGGTGGCCAACGTGGACCAGGCGGTGGCCGTGATGGCGTTGGCCGAACCCGAGCCGAACCTGTTGCTCTTGGACCGGCTGTTGACCGTCGCGGCAGCCGCCGGCTTGGAGACGCTGGTGTGCTGGACGAAAGCCGACCTGTGCTCGCCGGCGGCGGCACAGGCTTTGAGCGAGCTGTACCGGCGGGCCGGCTACCGGGTCGTCGTCGCCAGCGTGGTGACGGGGCAAGGCATCGACCAATTGCAGGCGGCGCTGCGGGGCCGCATCTCCACCTTGGCCGGCCCTTCCGGAGCGGGGAAGTCATCGCTGCTCAACGCCCTGAATCCTTCTTTTCGGTTGCAAACTGGGGAAGTCAGCCGCAAGCTGGGCCGGGGACGCCACACCACGCGGGTGGTGGAGTTGCTGCAGCTGCCGGGGGGCGGTCTCGTGGCCGATACGCCCGGCTTCAGCCAGCTGGACATGCGTGACATCCCCAAGGCGGAACTGGGCCGCTACATGCCCGACGTGGCCCGCCTGATGGGGGGGTGCCGGTTTCCCGGCTGCCTGCACCGGGCGGAACCCGGCTGCGCGGTGCGGGCCGGCGTGGAGGCTGGGCAGGTGGACCCGGGGCGCTATCGCCATTACCTGGAGCTGCTGCAGGAGATCGAAGAGTGGGAGGCCCACCGGTACTCATGAATGGGAAACCGTTGATCCTTGCCCCGTCCATCCTGTCCGCCGACTTCGCCCGGCTGGCGGAGGAGATCGCCCGCGTGGAGGCCGCCGCCGACTGGGTGCACCTGGACGTCATGGACGGGCACTTCGTGCCCAACATCACATTCGGTCCGGAGCTGGTGCGGGCCGTCCGCCGGACGACGCGGCTGCCGTTGGACGTCCACCTCATGATCGAGCAACCCGAGCGCCACCTGGCCGCCTTCGCCCAAGCGGGCGCCGACATCCTCACCGTCCACGTGGAGACGTGTCCCCACCTGCAGCGCATCCTGCAGCAAATCCGCGATCTGGGGTGCCGGGCCGGCGTCGCCCTCAATCCCCACACGCCCTTGGAAACCATCCGATACGTCCTGGACGACGTGGACCTGGTGCTGTTGATGACCGTCAACCCCGGTTTCGGCGGGCAGCGCTTCCTTCCCGCCGTGCTCCCCAAAGTGCGGCGCTTGGCCGCGTGGTTGCGCTGGACAAACCGGGACGTGCATATCGAAGTCGACGGAGGCATCAATCCCGACACGGCGCCGCTGGTGGTCGCCGCCGGGGCTGATGTGTTGGTGGCGGGCTCCGCAGTGTTTGGGGCCGCGGACCCTGTGGCCGTGCTCCGGCGATTGCGGGCCGCGCGCTCCTAAGGGGGGGTTAGCCGCGCCGCGCTACGGCCCGTTCTCGCCCCGGGTGTATTGTCCGCGATTGTATACCACTGTACCAGAGTTTATTGTAGATTGACGATAGAGCCGATGCAGGTTATAATGGCTTTACCCGGCCGGGGTGATCCCGGGGGGAGCGGCGAGACTGCCGAAGTTGGGGGTCGGTCTATCGGGGAGGTCTCGCTGACAGCCGTCTGATTCCAACTTTCCAAAACAACAGCAACCCAACAATAACTGAAAATTACCCCTGATGGGCATGGTTGGCTGGTGGTTTCTGGCGGATAGGGATGACTAGCCGTCGCTCCCCGCCCTCGGGATCCTCATTCCTGCTCTTTGGCTTCGGTGGCAGACCACCGCCGCCCGCCCCGAACAAGGAGAGGGATTGATCCTTGGGAGGGAAGCCAACGACGTTGGGCTCCCACCGGCGTGCGGCGCGCAGCGGCCGGACCGTGATGGGCACCACCCACCGGGAAAACCGGCGGCGCCGGCGCCGTCCCGCGGCGCGGTTGGCCGTGTGGGGGAAGTTTCACCAGTGGGTGCACGATGACGCCGTACAGGCCATCGTGATCCATGGCAGTCGGGCCTTGTACGTGCTGAAGGCGGGAGCGTGGCAGGGGCTGCCGACACCCTTCGTGCGGGATCAGCAAGTCCGGGAGTTGGTCCGGCGCCTCGCGCTAACCCCCCGCAGAACGGCGGGACCGTTGTACAGCCAGTTGCCCGAAGGCTTTGAACTGTTTGCTTGGCAAGCAGACGACGGCGACAGCCCGGTCGTGCTGCTGCGCCGGCTGTGGCCGTCGTTTCCCGAAGCGGCGCGGCTGGAGTCGTTCCTCCACGAGGATGCCGCCAGCGTCCGGCTACTCGCACGCCGCTTGGAGCGGCGCGAGCCGGTGCTGGTGTGCGGGCCGGGCCAGCACGCGCGGGAGCAGGTGCTGTCGGCCCTGGCCCAGCTGCTGGCGCCGGAAAGGCGCGTGGTGTGGCTGGTGGAGCGCCAGCACCCGCCGTGGGTGGCCGGCGCCGCGGCCGTGATTACTGTCGACACGCGCCGCTTATACACAGAGCCTGGGCTCGCCGCTCTGGTCCTGGAGCAGGCGGCCGCATTGGCCCCAGACTGCCTCGTCATTCAGGAGGCCCCGGCGCCCCTGTTGGCGGCGGCGCAAGCGTGGCTCTCTTCGGCCCGCTGCGGCCTGCTCGCGGCCAGCGCGTTTCCCCTCCAACGGATGGCCCAAAGTGGGCGTGGCGGCGGTCTGTGGGCTCGATCGCAAGATGTGCCGGAATCGTTTTGCTGGATCGTGGAGGTGGCCGGTTACCGCCGGCCGGTCGTGGCGGGCATTTGGAAGGCGTTGCCGGGTGGCGGGCCCCAGCGCTGGTGGCGGCGGCTGCCGGCGGCGGGCGAGCGCTCTAGGGCGACCTCGACCAGCCTCCGTCGCGGCGCCGCGGCGGACCCGCGCACCTGGCTGGGTGCCCACAAAGCCGCGGAGGAAACCGCGGTGGCGTACGCCGGCGAGGCCGGGCCCGACAGCCGGCGCTGACCTGAACGAAGTGATGACGCTTTGCTGATTGTTGTAGATTGTGGGTAAATACGCGGGTGACGCGGCCGGGGGATCGCCGGTGTGACGGCCCCGTAGCGGCCAGCGCCCGGGCAGCGGGCGGGAGACGACCTGAAGGTCAAACCGCCCGCTGCACCTTGCCGCTCTTAAGGCACTTGGTGCAGACGTACGCCCGCCGCACCGTCCCGTTGATCAGCACGCGCACCTTTTGCAGGTTGGGAAGGAAGACACGCCGCGTCTTGCGGTTGGAGTGGCTCACGTTGTTGCCGGTCTCCGTCCGCTTCTCGCATACGATGCATGCCCTGGCCATGGGTGCTCCTCCTTCACGGAAAAACCTGATATAGTGTAGCATACGGGCCAGCGGGCGGCAAGCAGGAAAGCGTGCACGGGAAACGAAACCATTTCGGGTAATGTCACGCGGGGTGGAGCGACCATGGCGCAGCAGCAAGACACCGGTCTTGGCAAGATCGAGATCGCGGACGAGGTGATCGCGACCATCGCGGGCGTAGCGGCCACCGAGTGCTACGGCCTCGCGGGCATGCACGCGCGCAACGTCCAGGAAGGGTTGTCCCTGCTGCTGCGGCGGGAGGACCTGGCGCGCGGCGTCCAGGTGACCATCGAGGACAACCGGGCCATTATTGATTTGTCCGTCGTGGTGCAGTACGGCGTGAACATCCGTGAAGTGGCCCACAACGTGATGGAGCAGGTCAAGTACGCGGTGGAGAGTCAGTGCGGCCTGGAGGTCGCCAAGGTCAACGTCCATGTGGAGGGCGTGCGCGTGGACAACAGCGCGGCCCCTGCCCCCGCCGCCGGCCCGCGCCATCGCCGGCCACCCACCCGCCGGTAAGCGAGGAGGTTGGGCGGGTTTGGCGCCCAGGCGACTGACAGCGGAACAGTTGCAAAAGATCGTGGCGGCCGGAGCCGCGTATCTTGACGCGCGCAAGGAGACCGTCAACGCGCTGAACGTCTTCCCCGTCCCCGACGGCGACACGGGCACTAACATGGCGCGCACCCTGGCAGCGGCCCAGCGGGAGCTGGGCGACGTTGCGGGGCTGACGCTGGGCGAGGCCGCCCAGCGGATGGCCCGGGGGGCGCTCTTGGGCGCGCGGGGCAATTCGGGCGTCATCCTGTCTCAGTTCCTGCGGGGTTTCGCCCAAGGAATGGCCGAGCATGAGACGGCTGGGCCCCGCGAGCTGGCCGCCGCCTTGACGGCCGCTACGGAAACCGCCTACCGGGCCGTCATCAAACCGGTGGAAGGCACCATGCTTACCGTTGGCCGCGGGGCTTCCAAAGCGGCGGAGCGGGCGGCCGCCGCCGGCATGGACTTGGAAGGGGTGCTGGCTGCGGCGGTGGAGGGGGCCCGTGAGGCGCTGGCCCGCACGCCCAGCCTGCTGCCGGTGCTGGCGCGGGCCGGCGTCGTGGACGCGGGCGGGCAGGGTTTCGTGTACTTCCTCGAAGGCATGCTGGCCGCGGTGCGAGGCGAGGCGGTG
>DATCKT010000116.1:0-4366 GCA_036562195.1 Limnochordales bacterium | reverse complement strand
AGGTGCAGCCACTCGCACACCTTCTCCGCGTCCCGCATGGCGATGATCAGGTCGTCGGTGATGTCCCGCGGGTGCGACGTGGTGAACCGGATGCGCTCGATGCCCGGGATTTCATTTAACCGCCACAACAGCGACGCCAAGGTGGTCCCGTCGCCCAAGTCCTTGCCGTATGCGTCCACCGTCTGGCCCAGAAGCGTGATCTCTTTGTATCCCTCCGCCGCGAGCTGCTCCACTTCGTTGATGATAAAGCCGGCCCGGCGGCTGCGCTGGCGGCCCCGCGTCTGGGGCACGATGCAGAAGCTGCAGCGGTAGTCGCAGCCGTAGATGATGGTGACGTAGGCCTTCAGCTTGTCTTCCCGCATGACGGGCAGGCCTTCCACGATGTCGCCGTGCTCGTCCCAAACCTCCATCACCCGCTGGCCGGTTTCCTTGACCTGCTGCAAAAGCTCCGGCAGGCGGTGGATGTTCATGGTGCCGAAGATCAGGTCCACGTGGGGCAGCCGTTCCCACAGTTTCTGGCGCTCGACCTTGCTCTGGGGCATGCAGCCGCAAATGCCGATGATGAGGTCGGGGTTGGCCTCCTTGAGGCGCTTGAGCAGCCCCACCTGCCCGTACACTTTGCGCTCCGGGTTTTCCCGCACCGAGCACGTGTTGTACAAGATCAGGTCGGCCTCGGTGGGGTCGTCGGTGGGCGCGTAACCCTCGCGGGCCAACAGGCCCAGCATCGTCTCGGTGTCCAGCACGTTCATCTGGCAGCCGAGGGTCACGATGTGCACCCGCTTGGTGGCACCCTCAGGCGGCGTCACCGTCCGGGGCATGGCCACCACCGGGTTGTTGATGATCGGCAGGTCGAGGGCCATGGGGTTCCCCCCTCACGAAACTGTGACGCGACGGCCATCCGGGACGCCCGCACGCGCGTCGCCCCGGCCGCCGTACGTCTGTGCGCACACCCCATTGTAGTACAATTCCCCCCGCACGGCAAGGAACGGGCCGGCGGGCCGGCGAACCCGCCAGCCAGAGGTGATCGATGTGCGGCGCCTGCGCCTCTGGAAGGTGTTCGCCTTCGGCTTGGGCCTCGGCCTCTTGCTGGCGGTGGTCCAGCGGGCCAGGGACGAGTACCTTTTCATCCGCACGCTGCTTTTTGAATGAACGCGCGCGAAAAGCTGGTGCGCGACCCTCTCCGCTGCCGGTCGAGCACAGCGTTTCCACCGGCCCGGAGGACGGAGGGTGCCCCCTCGCCGGACCGGCGCTAGACGGCCGCGGCGGCGCCCGCGGTGATGGTCACCCGCTCGATGCCGGCCAGCGCCTGCTGCACCAGGCCGTCCACGTCCAATCCCGCCTCCGCGGCCTCTACCGCGGCCAGCTGCGGGCGCGTCGCGGGGTGCTCGGGGACAAAGATGGTGCAGCAGTCTTCGTAGGGCCGGATGGAGATGGGATACGTCCCGATGGTTTCCGCCCGGGCGATGATCTCCTGCTTGTCGAAACCGACCAAAGGCCGCAGGATGGGCATGCTGGTCACGGCGTTGATGACGGCCATGCTCTCCAACGTTTGGCTGGCCACCTGCCCGACGCTCTCGCCCGTCACCAGCGCCAGCGCCCCCACCTCCTGGGCCACGGCCACGGCGATGCGCAGCATGAAGCGGCGCATGAGGGTGATCATCAGCTCGGCCGGGGCGTGACGGCGCAGCTCCTTCTGGATCTCCGTGAAGCGGACCACGTGCAGGGGCACCGAGCCGCCCCACTCGGCCAGCACCCGCGCCAAGTCCTTCACCTTCTCCAGCGACCGCTCGCTGGTGAAGGGAGGGCTGTGGAAATGGATGGCGTGCAGTCGGATGCCCCGCTTCAGCGCCATCCAGCCGGCCACCGGGCTGTCGATGCCGCCGGAGAGCAAAAGCAGCGCCTGGCTGCTGACTCCCACGGGGAGGCCCCCGGGGCCCGGCACCTGGTCCACGTACACGTACGCGCCCTGCTCCCGCACCTCCACCCACACCACGAGCTCGGGCTGCGTGAGGTCCACCTTGAGTGCGGGGAACGCGCGCAGCAGGTGCGCGCCCAACCGCTCGTTGATCTCCTGCGACGTCATGGGAAACGCCTTGTGCGGCCGGCGGGCCTGCACCCGGAACGTGCGCGGCCCGCGGGCGCCTTGCGCGGCCACCATGTCCACGGCCGCGGCCGCGATGGCATCGAAGCTGTGCGGCACCTGCACGGCGGGGCTGACGGCGACGATGCCGAAGACTTTCCGCAGGCGCTCCAGCGCCAGCGGGGTGTGGGCCGCGTCCGCGAGCTCCACAAACACGCGGCCGTAGGCGCGCCGCACCCTTGCGGGCACGTCCGGGTCCAGCGCGGCGCGGATGTTGCGCATAAGCTGGTCCTCGAACAGATGACGGTTTTTGCCCTTGAGTCCGATCTCGCCGTAGCGAATCAGGAGCAGGTGCTCCACAGCGTTCCCTCCCTGGCAAATGCGGGCCGGCGGAGCACCCTCATCCCTGGACGAGCTCCAGGAGCTCCGCGGCCACCACACCGATCCGGGCCGCCGCCCGCTCCACGTCCGCCTCCGTCGTCCAGGCCGACAGGCTGAGGCGCAACGCCCCGCCGGCCGCCGCCTCGGACAATCCCATGGCGGTCAGCACGTGGCTGTGTCCGGTGCGCCGCGACGAGCACGCCGATCCCGTCGAGACGTAAATGCCTTCCTCGGCCAGGCTGTGCACCAGCACCTCGCCCTTGAGGCCGGGAAACGACACGTTCAGGATGTGGGGGGCGCAGTGGGCGGGTTCGACGGGGGTGTTGCGCACCGCCCAGGGCACCCGGGCCTGGATTCCCTCCCACAACCGCTCCCGCAGCCGGGCCATGTGCGCGGCGGCCCGCGGCAAGTCCGCCACGGCCGCCTCGGCCGCGACGCCGAAGCCTGCGATGCCGGCCACGTTCTCCGTGCCGGGCCGCAGGCCCCGCTCCTGGCTGCCGCCACCCAGGATGGAGACGATGCGCACGCCTGGGCGGACCCACAGGGCGCCCACACCCTTGGGCCCGTGAATCTTGTGGGCGCTGACCGACAAGAGGTCGATGGGGAGCTCCTTCACGTTGATGGGCAGCTTGCCCAGGGCCTGGACCCCGTCCACGTGCACGAGGGTCTCGGGCGACCGTTCCTTGACGGCCGCTGCGATCTCGGCCACCGGATGCACGGTGCCCACCTCGTTGTTGACCCACATCAAGCTCACCAGTGCGGTGTCCTCCCGCAGGTGGGCCAGGACGTCGTCGACCGTAATGCGTCCTGCCTTGTCGACAGGCAGGTAGGTGACGGCGAAGCCGTCCCCCTCCAACAGGCGGCAGGCGTTCAGCACCGAGCTGTGCTCGGTCTGGCCGGTGATGATGTGCGGCCGGCGGCGCATGCGCGCTCGCGCCGCGCCCAGGATGGCCAGGCCGTTGGCCTCGGTGCCCCCGGAGGTAAAGATGACGTCCGCCGGGTCCGCGCCCAGCGCCTGCGCCACCTGCCGCCGGGCGGCCGTCACCACCCGCTCGGCCTCAATGCCTTTGCGGTGGACCGACGAAGGGTTGCCGTACACGTGGGTCAGCACGTGGGTCATGCGCTCGATGACCGCCGGCGCCACGGGCGTCGTGGCGGCATTGTCCAGGTAGACTTCGACCATGGCCGGCACCTCCCCATCCTGTTCCAGTATACCAAACGCGAACGAGGGGCGCCGTGCGGACGCCCCTCGTTGGGTTCAGCGGTAGTGCGCCGGGCGCCCCGTCACTTGGTTACACCCAACAGGATGGCCAGCACCGCGGCACCAACCGCCAGCGTGCCGGTGCCCCGCAGCGAGCTCATTTCTTCCGCGGACGCCGAGCGGAGGCTGCTCAGCTCTTGCTCCAGCTCCCGAAGCTGGCGCTGGAGCTGCTGTTCCCGCAGGACGCTGGCGGAGAGCTGGGTGTCCATGCGCCGCTGCAGTTCGTCCACGAGGCGCGCCAGGTACTCCTCGTTGCTGCCGATGAGCGCCTGCACTTCCTCCACGGCCGACCGCACCTCGGCCAGGTCCCGCCGCAAGGCGTCCTGATCCGCCCGCGTCGCAGCCACCGCGGCGTCCAGATCCTGGCGCAAGACGTTGATCGCCGCCTGATTGGCCAGCACATTGCCTTCCAGCGTATCAGCCCGCTGGCGCAGCGTCTGCACGTCGCGGCGCAAAGCCGCCAACTCCTGACGCAGGCCGTCGATCTCCTGCAGGATCAAGCGGTCGGCGCCCATCAGAGCCTCGGTCTGCTGGCGGACCATCTCCCGCTGCTCGGCCAAAGCCGCCTCCAGCCGGTCCAGCCGATCGGTCAAGGCGGCAACGTTGGTGACCATGGCTTCGCCCAAAACGGCGTCGGCCTGCTC
>DATCKT010000369.1:0-8380 GCA_036562195.1 Limnochordales bacterium | reverse complement strand
GACCAGTACACCGGGCCGTGCCCCTACACCGTCGCCCGCATCGAAGAGTACGTGCGGGCGGCGGAGCGGCGGGGCGTGGCGGAGATCGGCATTAGCGAGCACTGCCACCGGTTCGTGGAGTTCCGGGAGGTTTTCCGGCCGGTGTACGAGGGAGCCGGGGCGGGCCATCCAGCGGTCGACTGGCTGCGGGACAACTTCTATGAGCCGCTGGAGCGGTACGTGGAGGCCGTCACGGCTGCGAAAGAGCGCGGGCTGCCGGTCAAACTCGGGCTGGAACTGGACTGGTTTCCGTGGGCCCAGGAGGCTTTGGCGGCCATCGTCGCGCCGTACCCCTGGGACTACATCTTGGGTTCCGTTCACTTCCTGGACGGTTGGCCCATCGACGTGTCGCCCGATTACGGCTGGCCGGAGCGGGACGTGGCGGCCACCTACGAGGCCTATTTCGCCGCCTTCGTCGACGCCGCCAAGAGCGGCCTCTTCGACATCATGGCCCATCCGGACCTGATCAAGAAGTTCGGCCACCGCATCCCCGACACCACGGTTCTATACCGGCGCGCGGTGGACGCCGCGTCGGAGGCCGGCGTAGCGCTGGAGATCAGCACCGCGGGGCTGCGGGTGCCGGCGCAAGAGCTGTATCCGGCGCCGGCTTTCCTTAAGCTCGCGGCCGAGGCGGGCTTGGCCTTCACCTTGGGCTCCGACGCCCACGATCCGGCCGATGTGGGACGGGACGTGGCGCAGGCCGCCCACGCCGCCCGCGCCGCCGGTGGCCGGTACCTGGTGCGGTTCACGCGCCGGCAGCGGGAACTCGTGCCCCTGTCCGCCGATCCCTAGGCTGCCGGCGCTCCCTGCCACCGCAGCTCATGTGGGCCCGCGGGCTGCTTTTGCGGGCCTTTCTGTCCTTTGCAGGCCTTTCCGTCCGTTACCCGCTCGACACGGCCATGCTGGCCTCCCGGCCCTCGAGGCGCTCTTCGGCCATGAGCAGGGCGGCCTGGTGCGTCGTGATGCCCCGCTCTTCCGCAAGCGCCAGGGCCCGGGCCACCTTGTCCCCAATGCGGGCCACGCGCGCCATCACCCGCTCCCGGTTGTACCCGCCGGGCTCCAGCTCCCCGTGGACGTTGATCACGCCGCCGCCGTTGATGACGAAATCCGGCGCATACACGATCCCCCGCCGCTGCAGTTCCTCGGCGTGGCGGTCCTCCGCAAGTTGGTTGTTGGCGGAACCGGCGACGATGCGGGCCCGCAGGCGCGGGATGGTGTCGTCGTTGAGAATGGCGCCGAGGGCGCACGGCGAGAACACGTCGCACTCCACGTCGTAGATGGCGTCGGGCGCTACCGCCGTCGCCCCGAACTCCGCCGCCGCCCGCTCCACCCTCTCGGCGATGACGTCGGTCACGATCAGCTCGGCCCCTTCCGCGTGCAAGTGGCCGCAGAGCCGCCAGCCGACCGAACCCAGCCCCTGCACCGCGATGCGCCGCCCGCGCACGCTGCCGTCGCCGAACACGTGCGCCAGGCATGCCTTGATGCCGTGGTACACGCCGACGGCCGTCGGGGGCCCCGGCGAGCCGCTTTTGTCCGGCACGCCCACCACGTGGGCCGTGACGCGGCGAATGGTGGCCAAATCTTCGGGGGACGTGCCCACGTCCTCGGAGGTGATGTAGACGCCGCCCAGCCGCTCCACGCACCGTCCGAAGGCCTCCATCAACGCCGGCGTCTTGTCCCGCCGGGGGTCGCCGATGATGACCGCCTTGCCGCCGCCCAGCGGCAAGTCCATGACGGCGTTCTTGTACGTCATCGCCTTGCTCAGCCGGAGCACGTCGTAAAGCGCCTCCGCTTCGTCCTTGTACGGGCGCATGCGGCAGCCGCCCAGCGCCGGGCCGAGCTTCGTGCTGTGGATGGCCACGATGGCGCGCAGGCCCGTGGCGCGATCGTGGAAGAACACCACCTGCTCGTGTCCTTCCGCCTCCATGGCGGCTAGAGGTTTCATGGTTGCCATCGCCTCCCGCAGTCGGTTGTTCCCAGTCCATGCCGTTGTGAAAAAACCCGGCTTGTTGGTCCCGGCCCGCCCCTTAATCTGTGACCGGATTCACAGCTCGAGAAAAAGATAAAGGGCCGCTGCCGATTCGACAGCGACCCTCATCGATCGGACCCGGTTTCCGGCGTTGTTCAACCGGAACAGCCCCTTTCGCGCGCCCCAGGGGCGCGTCCGGAGGACGGTTAACACGATTCTCATTATATTCCATCGATCCGCCTAAGTGAAGCCCGTCCAGGAATTGTCACAATCGCGCGGCCGGGCCAATCCGCAGCTCCTCCGCCCAGGCAGTGATGTCCTGCCGGTCCTGGAGCACCGCCGCCGCTCGATCGCCGTGGCGGGCCACGTGCTCGGGCACGGTGTCAATGGTGAAATCCTCCGGCTCGCAGTCCTCCAATTCGGTCCACGTGACGGGCATGGACACGGTGGGGCGCTCCCGCGGGCGGACGCTGTACGCCGCGACGATGGTCTTGCCCGGCAGGTTCTGCAAATGGTCCACGTACACGCGCCCCTGGCGCTGTTTGACCCGGCGCTCCACCGTGGCCAGCGTGGGGACCAGATCGGCCACGATGCGCCCGATGAAGCCCGCGAACCGGCTGGCGACGCTGTACGGAAACCGGGGCGCCACCGGTATGCAGATGTGCACGCCCGTGGCACCCGACAGTTTCGGATAGCCTCGCACCTGCATCCGTTGCAGAACTTCCTTGACAATAAAGGCCACGCGGCGGGCTTCGGCAAACCCGGCCGGCGGATCCGGATCCAGATCGATGACGATGACGTCGGGGTTGTCCGGCTGGGTGGCCTTGGAGAGCCACGGATGCAACTCGATGGCAGCCTGGTTGGCGAGCCAGACGAGGGTGGCGGTGTCTTCGGCGAGGATGTAGTCAATGGGCTTCTCGTCGCTCTCCACGCGGTGGATGCGGACCCACGGCGGCGTGTGGGCGGGGGCGTTCTTCTGGTAGAAGGACTCGCCGTCGACGCCGTCGGGCCAGCGGGTGACGGTCAGGGGCCGATCCCGCAGATGAGGAAGCAGCACAGGCGCGATTTGGGTGTAATACCGGATAAGGTGGGCCTTGGTGTAGCCGCCTTGCGGCCACAGCACCTTGTCCAGGTTGGTCAAACGGACGACGTGTCCGTCAACCTCGACCGGGACGGCTCGCTCGCCGGTCAAGAATCCTCCTCCTCGGTCAGGCGCCGCCGGCGGCGGCGCCGAAGATGCCGGCGGGGACGTTTCCGGACCCGATGGTGACGCCGTGGCGGTGGCCCGCCGGCTGCGGCGTGGGTCCGCCCCGGCCGCCGCTGCGGGCCGGCGCCGGCCGTCAGCGCTCCTTGTCGACGACGACCGGGGGAAACCGGCAATCCCGCGGATCCTTGTCGTCCCGCAGGCCGCGGAACACCGGGTGGCGCAGGTGGCCGAGGGGGGTCAGCTCCAGGTACGCCACCCGGGCCACCAGCCGCGGCAAGACCCACTGGAGTCCGGCCGGCGGTTCGGGCCCAGCATCCCCGAAGGGCGAGTGGGTGGTGCGCAAGGGAAGAAGCCGCGCCATCACCGCCGCCCGCGTTGCCTCGGCGAAACCCGTGCCCACGTTCCCCACGTAGAGGAGCCCGCCGTTTGGGGCCGCGGGCGTGGACGGGTACAGCCCAAGGGCCAACGACGCGAAGTCCAAGGCACCGCGGGGCACGTAGCCCCCGATGACGCCATCCAGTTCGTGCTCCCGCCGGACCTTCAGCCAGTGCCGGGTGCGCCGGCCGGGCACGTAGGGGCTGCGGATATGTTTCGCGACAATGCCTTCCAGCCCCCGGGCGACGCTCGCGGCGTACAGGTCCCGGCCGCGCCCGGGGACAACGGGCGATAGAGCCGTGTGGTCAGTGTCCCCCCGCCAAGCACCCTCCAGCGCCTCCCGCCGCTTTTGCCACGGCCAGGCGACAAGGGGGCGGGCGTCCAGTTCCAGCAGGTCGAATGCGATGTAGACCGCCGGGTGCTCCGCCGCCGCCCTCCGGACGGCCGCGGCGGAGGTGAGCAGGTTGCGCTGCTGGACCCGGTGAAAACTGGGCACGCCGCCTTCCAGCACACAGACCTCGCCGTCCAGCACTGCGGACGGCACCGCCAACGCCCGGCCCAGGTCCTGCAGCTCCGGAAACTGGGCGGTCATGTCGCGGCCTGTGCGGCTGAACAGTCGCACTGTACCGCCCTCGACCTGGCACAGGCAGCGCAGGCCGTCCCACTTGACCTCAAAGGCGTGTTCCTCGGAATCGAAAGGCTCGGAGATGGGGGTGGCGAGCATTGGCTCCCACCGGCTCACGGCTCCGGGCGGCTCCTGGCTGCACCGGCCGGCTCGAAGGCCGGTGGTGTTTCGCCATCCCTTGCCGGCGGGACGGCCATGTCGCGCTGGCGGGCGGTAGCCCGCAGGCTCGCTTCCAGGGCGGCCAAAAGGTCGGCGACGCGCTCCGTCGGGGGCGGCACCGGCGCCCGGGCCACCTCTTCGCCGCGGATCTTGTCGTTGATCAGCGCCATAAGCGCCTGCCGGTACTGGTCCTCATACCGCTCCGGATCGAAGGGCTCCGACAGATTCTCGACGAGCTGCACGGCCAAGGCCAGCTCCCGGTCGCTGACGTCCGCCCGCTGGGCGAGCCCGGGCAGGGCCTGGGTCGACCGGATCTCGTCCGGATAGAACATGGTTTCCATGACCAGCGCGTCGTCCCGCACGCGCACGCAGCACAAGGAACCCTTGCTCCGCAGCACGACCCGGGCCAGGGCGATGCGGCCCGTCCGCAAGAGCGCCGCCCGCAGCAGGTGGTACGCTTTGTGGCCGCCGTCGGCGGGTTCCAGGTAGTAGGATTTCTCAAAGTAGATGGGGTCGATCTCCTCAAGGCGCACGAACTGCTGGATGTCAATGGTCCGGGTGCCCTCCACGGCCAGCTCGTCCAGCTCCTCGTCGGTGACGATGACGTAGCGGTCCTTGTCGTACTCGTAGCCCCGCACGATCTCTTCCTGCTGGACCTCCCGCTGGCAGTGCGGGCAGAAGCGCAGGTAGCGGATGCGGCTGCCGCACACCTGGTGCAGTTGGTTGAAGGACACATCCTTGCGTTGGGTTGCCGGGTAGATCTTGATGGGGATGTGCACCAGCCCGAAACTGACCGCGCCCTTCCACAGCGCATGCATGACGCTCCGGCTCCCTTCTCGCACCCAGTCCCGCGTCCATAGCTTGCCACTGGGACGGTGCCATGACTCCTCCATCCGGCCGACACGGTTCCCGTAGACGTGGGGACCCCGACCCGCCTGGGGGCAGTGGTCGGGTAGGACGGGTTGCCACAAGCGTTGACGGCTCGCCCCAGGAAACGTATACTCAAAGTGCACCGGTTTCTTGCGCGTCGTCGTGCGGGATTAACTCAACTGGCAGAGTGCTACCCTTACAAGGTAGAAGTTCCGGGTTCGAGTCCCGGGTCCCGCACCAGCCAGCAGCCCTTTGGGAAGCGCTTTTCCCAAAGGGCTGTTTGCCTATTTGCACGCAAATCCGGCCACGGGTCCGCTTGCCGCGACCGGAACTCGGTCACTGTCATCGGCTGCTGGCTCCTGCCACGGCCAATGTGGGGGCCGGGTGAGAGGTGATGGCCCGCCGCCGCAGAGGCGTCCGGCGCGATGAGGAATCAACGCGGAGAGGACGCGTCGAAAAGGAAGCCGAGCCGGGCTGCATAATTCTAATTAGAGAGGTAACGTATGACCATGTCAGCCCGTTGCGTCCTTTGTGACATTGGGCTGGCCGGACCCGCCACGGTGCCCGCGGGCAGTGGTGCCGCGGTGTTTGAGACGACCGAAGAGGAGCGATACATCGGACGGCCCCGACAGCGGCGGGTGACAACAGGAGGGTGAGCCAGGGCCATGGACGCGCAGTCGCTGGTGGAGGTCTTGCGCTGGCGGGCGCAGCACGGACCCGAAGCGGTCGCGGTGGGCTACAAGGACGCCGTACTCACCTTCGCGGAGCTGGACCGGGAATCCGACGCGCTGGCGGCGGCGCTGCACCGGTTGGGTGTGCAGCCCGGGGACCGCGTGGCGCTTTTCCTCCAAAGCGTGCCCCAGGTGGTGGTGGCCCAGTACGCGGCGTGGAAGGTGGGCGCCATCGCGGTTCCCCTCAACATCATGTTCAAGGAGGCCGAGCTGACCTACCATCTGCAGGACGCGGGCGCCAGCGGGGTGATCTGCCTAAGCGAGGACGTGGAGCGGGTCGTGCCCGTGGCCGAGCGGGTGGGCCTGAAGTTCATTATCCATACGGGTGCCGACGAATACGCGCGAGGCTTGCCGCAAGGCTCCGCCTCCGCCGGGCGGCTGGGGGATTCCCCCATGTCCTGGCGGGATCTCCTGGCGAGGCACCGGGGCCAAGCCCCGCCCAGGCGCACTGCCGGTGCGGGGGACGTGGCCTATCTGCACTACACGTCCGGCACGACCGGTTCCCCCAAAGGTGCGATGATTACCCACGGCAACATCATGTTCAACGCCTGGACGTACGTGCGATTGTGCGCCATCGAGCCCGCGGACAAAATCCTCGCGGCTGCGCCCCTGTTTCACATCACGGGCACCATCGGCCACTTGGCCTTGGGCTGCCTCGCGGGCATCCCCATCATTCTCTTGTACCGGTTCAGCGCCGAGCGCGCCCTGGACGCGATCGAGCGGTGGGGAACGACCTTTTCCATTGCGGCCATCACCGCGTACATCGCGATGCTGGACCACCTGCCGGGCTGCGGGCGACGCCTCGATCATTTCCGCAAGACGTTCAGCGGCGGCGCACCCGTGTACCCGGCGGTGGTGGACCGATGGGAGCAGCTTACAGGCGGCTACATCCACAACGTATGGGGCATGACGGAGACCACATCGCCGGGGACGTGGACGCCCTACGGCCTGCGGGCGCCGGTGGACCCCGAGACGGGGGCGCTGAGCATCGGCAAGGCGGTGCCCGGCACGGAGGTGCGCGTGGTCGACACCGACACCGGCCGGGTGCTGCCGCCCGGGGAAGTGGGCGAGATCGCCGTCCGAGGGCCCAACGTCTTCGCCGGCTACTGGCGCAAGCCCGAGGAAACCGAGGCGACACTCCGGGACGGGTGGCTGCTGACGGGCGATCTGGGCAAGATCGACCGGGACGGCTGGGTCTACTGGATCGACCGCAAGAAGGACCTTATCAACGCCAGCGGTTTCAAAGTGTGGCCGCGGGAAGTAGAAGACGTGCTTTACAAGCACCCCGCGGTGCGCGAAGCCGCGGTGGTGGCCGCACCCGATGCCTATCGCGGGGAAACCGTGAAGGCCGTCATCGTGCTGCACACCGAATACCGGGGCCGCATCAGCGCGGAGGAAATCATCCAGTTCTGCCGGGAGCGGCTGGCCAACTACAAGTACCCGCGCATCGTGGAGTTCCGGGACGAGCTGCCGCGCAACCCCCAGGGCAAGGTGCTCAAGTACCTGCTGCGGGAGGGAAGCGCCCGGCAATCCGCGGTGGGGTGAGTGGGGGTGCCCGGCAGCGGGACGGCGCCGGTGTGCGGGGCGCCGGCGCGGCTCAATCGACCCGGCTCAGGGCCGCTCGCCGCCTGGCCTCCACTTCGTCCACGGTGGGAATGACCCGTTCAGCGGGGATGACGGTCCACTCGGTGATCATGACGTGAGCCGGTGCGAAGCGGGTTTCGGGGCCCGTCGTGCCGAGGTAGATGTCTTGGACCATCTGGTGATCAATGGCCCGCATGACCGACGGTCGCCCGGGGAGATCCCGCGGCGTTTCCAGCACGAAACCTTCGGCGGCGCGGCGGAAATCGTCGGGGTCGAGGCTGCCCACCCGGTTGACGACGGCGGCGATGAAGCGAATGCCCACGTAGGCGCCGTGGGCGGTGTAGCTCGGGTAGCGGTGGGCCCGTTCGAAGAAGCGCTGCACAAAGGACCGGTTGGCGGGTGTGTCGGGGAAGTTGTTGTGGTGCCGGCCCCCCAGGACAAGCCCGGCCGGCATCTGGGGCCCCAAGGCTTCGAAGACGTCGAAGTTGCCCCCGGCGTCGAAGCTCATGACTGCGGTGGTGTCCAAAAGCCGCGTTTGCACCAGCTCCCGGAGGAAGGCCACGCTGTCGCCGCCCCAGAAGCCATGGATGAGCACGTCGGGGCGCCAGGCGGCCAACTGGTCCAGGTACTCGCGGTACGTGGGCGCGTACAGCTTCGGCCACAGCGCGCCGACGAGCCGTGTGTCCGGCCGGAGGGTGCCAAAGTACTCCCGGAACTCGGCGAACTGCCGGTGGCCGTACTCGTAGTCGGGACCGATGAAGGCCCACGTGGTGATGTCCTTGTCGGCCAGGTATGAGGCCCCGGCGCGCATGGACTGCATG
>DATCKT010000368.1:0-1558 GCA_036562195.1 Limnochordales bacterium | reverse complement strand
CCCCGGTCTTGGTCACCGGCTGTTGCTTGGCCAGGGCCTCGCGGTAGGCCCGGATGGGCGCCTCCCACACGGCGGACTCCACATCGATCACAGTGGCTTCCGGCGCCCGTACCGCATCGGCCAGGGCATCGGGCAGGTCGCTGGGATCTTGCACCCGCACGCCGCGCAGGCCAACGGCCTCGGCAATCCGGGCGAAATTGACGTTGGGAAGACCGAAGTACTCGCGGCCGTAGTTGAGCTTGGCGACCCACTCCATCCACGCCCAGGACCGGTTGTTGAGGACGACCGCGATGACCTTAATCCCGTAAGTTTTGAGGGTAATGAGCTCGCCCAGGCTGTAGGCGAACCCGCCGTCGCCGGCTAGGAGGAACACTTCCTTCTCCGGTGCGGCGAGCTTGGCGCCAATGGCCGCCGGCAAGCCGAAACCAAGTCCCGCCATGCCGCGCGGCAGGATGACCTGCCTGCCCTTGGCCTGGGGTTTGAAGTAGATGGCGGCCCAGCCGCTGGAAAAGCTGGCGTCACCTACGACGATGTCGCCCGGGTTTGCCGCCCGGTTGATCTCGCCCACCACCCGCTGGGGGGCCAAGGGGTGGGCGTCAGCGCTCGTCTCCGCCGAGCATTCCTGCTCCCACGCTTGCTGGTACTCGGCCACCTGCTGGCGCCACGCCGCCCAGTCCCCGTGCAGCTCTTCGGCCTGAACGCGCTCCAGCAGAATGGCCAGCGTAGCCTTGGCATCGCCGACCAGCGCCGCATCGCAGGCCACCAGCCGCCCCGGCTGTTCGGGATCGATGTCCAGGTGGATGACCCGCTGCCCGGGTAAGGGCAGGCTCCAGAAGAGCGTGGAGTTTTGCGCGGAACGGAACCCGATGAAGAACAGGAGGTCCGCCGCCCGGGCCGCCTGCTCGGCCGCTGTCGTACCCATGCCGCCCAGTACCCCGAGGGCAAGCTGGTGGGTTTCGGGGATGGCACCCTTACCCGTCAACGTTGTAGCCACGGGAATTCCGAGCCACTCGGCGAAGGCCACCAGCTCCTTGGCGGCCTGGGAATGAAGGACGCCGCCGCCGGCCACGATCAGCGGGCGCGAGCTGCGCTTGAGGAGCTCAAGGGCCGCCTCCACCGCCTCCGGGTTGGGGATGGGCCGGTGACGGGGATAGCTGGCCAGGTCCCGCACTCCTCCCGACACCTCCCACGACCGGTCGGACTCAGGCCAGTTGGTGAAGAAGACGTCCCGGGGGATGATGATGGCGCTGGGTCCCGGGCGCCCGCTGGTGGCGTGCAAGAGCGCCTGTCGCAGCATCAGGGGCACTTGATCGGCGCGGAGCGCCTTGCCGACCCATTTGACGGCCGGCCGGAGCAGAAACGTCTGGTCCGTCCCCTGGGAGGCCGCGCCCATATACGCCATTGGGTTTTGTTCAATGGGCAAATCGCTAACGATGGCCAAAAGCGGGGTCGTCGAATGCAGCGCTTCCAAGAGTCCCAGCGTAAGCAGCGCGGCGCCTGGACCCACGGTGGCGTCCAGCACCCCTACCTTGCCCGAAACGCGAGCGTAGGCCGTGGC
>DATCKT010000364.1:0-3372 GCA_036562195.1 Limnochordales bacterium | reverse complement strand
GATGCCGATGATGAATGCGCCGATGATGGTGCCGGTCACCGACCCGCGCCCGCCCGCCAGGCTGGTGCCGCCCAGGATGACGGCAGCAATGGCGTCCAGCTCGTAGGAGACGCCCGCGGTGGGCTGGGCGGAAAACAGCCGCGACGTGAGGACAATGCCCGCCAAGCCGGAAGTGAAGCCGCTCAGCGCGTACACAAGCACCTTGATGAAGTTGACCCGCACGCCGGACATGCGGGCCGCCCGCTCATTGCCGCCCACGGCGTAGATGAGCCGGCCCAGCGTCGCCCGGGTCAAGAAGACGTAAAACGCCACGTACACCACGACCATGATGACCACCGGCGCGGGCACCACACCGAGGCTGCCGTGCCCGAACCATTGAAACGCATTGTTCAGCACCGTGATGGGCCGGCCGTTGGTGTACACCAGCGTCGAGCCCCGGGCAAAAGCCATCATGGCCAGGGTCACGATGAAAGGCGGCAGCTGCCCGTAGGCGACAAAAAAGCCGTTGACGACGCCCAGCAGCGTACCGAGGCCCAGCATCACCAGCACCGCCGCCAGCCAATGCGCCCCGGCGGCCATCATCCCTGCGCCCACGGCGCCCGTCAGCGCCAGCACCGAGCCCACCGACAAGTCGATGCCGCCCGACAAGATCACCACCGTCATGCCGGCGGCCAGGATCGCGTTGATGGCCACCTGCCGGGTGACGTTCATGAGGTTGGCCGGCGTCAGAAACCGGTCGCTGAGCAGCGACGCGAGAAGCATCATGGCCAACAGCACCAGCAGCATGCCATAGCGGCGAATCCACTGCCGGGATGCGCGGGCAGCTTGCGGTTCAAGCAGGCTCATGGTAAGTCCCCCCCGTGGCGTACGTCCCGATCTCCTCCTGGCTCGTGGACGCCGCGTCCAGCTCGGCCACGATGCGGCCTTCGTGCATGACGTAAATCCGGTCGCTCAGGTTGATGACCTCCGGCAGCTCCGACGAAACCAGCAGGATGGTCTTGCCCTGGCCGGCCAGCTCGTCAATGAGCCGGTACACCTCCGCCTTGGCGCCCACGTCGATGCCCCGCGTCGGCTCGGCCATGATAATGACGTCCGCATCGGTGGCCAGCCACTTGGACAGGACCACTTTCTGCTGGTTGCCGCCGGACAGGCTGTCCACTTCTTGATCCAGGCTCGGGGTCTTGATCTCCAGGCGCTCCACGTAGTCCGCCGCCTGCCGCCGCTCCTTACCCTGGTCGATGAAGCCGTAGCGGGACACCTTTTCCAGCGACGCCAGGCTCGAGTTGGCCACCACGGAGAGCAGCAGGACCAGGCCTTCTTCCTTGCGGTTTTCCGTGAGCAATGCGACGCCGTGCCGGATGGCGTCCTGGGGAGAGCGGATGTCCACAGGGCGGCCGCGGAGCCGGATCTCGCCCCCGGATCGCGGCACGGCGCCAAAGATAGCCCGCACCAGCTCGGACTGTCCCGCGCCCATGAGGCCTGTGATGCCCACCACTTCTCCCTTATGGGCCACGAGGCTGGCCCCGCGCACCCGGCCCGGTACGGATAGATCCCGCACCTCCAATGCAACCTCGCCCGTGGGCACGTGGTTACGCACGTACAACTTGGTGAGCGGCCGGCCCACCATCATGCGCACGATCTCGTCCCGGGTCAGCTCGCTCATGGGTTTTGTACCGACCAGCCGGCCGTCCCGCAGCACGGTGGCCCGGTCGGCGATGGCCATGACTTCTTCCAACTTATGGGAGATGTAGACGATCCCCGTGCCCTCGGCCCGCAGCTGGCGGATGATGCCCATGAGCCGCTCCACTTCCGCATCGGTCAGGGCGGCCGTGGGCTCGTCCATGATGATGACGGCGGCTTCTTCCCGCAAAGCGCGGGCGATCTCGACGATCTGCTGCTCCGCGACGGACAAATCCCGCACAGCTGCGTCGACCGGCACATGGTGCAGGCCGAGCTTTTGCAAGAGAGCCCGGGACTCGGCCCGCATGCGCCGGTAGGGCACCCAGCCCAACATTTGCCCGCCCATGGCGTCGAGGAAGATGTTCTCCGCCACCGACATGTCGTTGATGAGGGTAAACTCCTGGTGGATGATGCGGATTCCAAGGCGCTGGGCTTCCAGCGGGCTGCGGATCTCCACCTTCCGGCCGCGCACGTAAATCTCGCCGGCGTCCTTTTCGTACACGCCGGTCATGATCTTGACCAGCGTCGACTTACCGGCCCCGTTCTCGCCCAGGAGGGCGTGCACTTCCCCGGCCCGGACGTCAAAGTCCACCCCGTCCAATGCCACGACCCCGGGAAACGCCTTGCGGATGCCGGCCATGCGCAGCAAGACTTCTCCGGACGCCGCCTTGACGCCCCCTCGAGCGGTGGGAGGAGCGGCCGCCGGTCCGGCCGCCTCGACAGCAGGAGGGCCCATTGACCCTACCCCCTTTGGTCCAACGGCGCCGCCACAGGGGCGTCGCCTAGCGCGCCCTCAACCTCCTGGCGCTGCGGAAACGAAGACTGGGCGCCCGGCCGCGTCACGGTGATGGCCGCCGCGGCCGTGGCGAACCGGAGCGCGTCCGCCATGGAGCGCCCGGCGCACAGTTCGGTGATCAGCGCGCCGGCAAAGGTGTCGCCGGCACCGGTGGTGTCCACGGCCTGCACCTTTTTGGCGGGGATGTAAAGCGGCGCCTGCGAAGCGTCATCGCTCAAGGCCACAGCGCCCTGCTCCCCCAGGGTCACAACCACCCGTCCGCCCGGCCGCAGCCGGGGCAAGAGCTGCTGGGCCGCAGCCACGGCGTCGGCGGCCGTTTTTACCACCGTGCCCGTCATCTCTTGGGCTTCCAGCTCGTTGACGATCAAGATGTCCACGCTGCCCGCCGGCGGCACGGCCGACGCCCGGAAGGGGCTTGGGTTGACGACAAAAAGCGGCCGTTTTCCTTGCTCCCTCAGCCGGGCGATGGTGGCCGCCGCGGCGTGGACCACCTCGTCGGGCACCTCAAACTGCATCAAGACAGCGTCGCAGACGGCCATGGCTTCAGCCGCCCGCTCCACGTCCCCGGCCGTCACCGCACCGTTGGCGCCCGGGATGACCACGATGGTGTTCTCGCCCCGCCGCCCCACCGTGATCAACGCTGCCCCCGTGGACATGCCGGCCGCGGTGCGTACCAGCCCGCAGTCGACGCCAACCCGCTGCAACCCCTCAACCGCGCGGGGTCCAAACACGTCGTCTCCGACGCAGCCCACCATTACCGCGGCGGATCCCATGAGCGCGGCCGCAGCGGCCTGGTTGGCGCCCTTGCCGCCCAAGTGCTGCTGGAAGCCTAGCGCCCACACGGTCTCGCCTTCCCGGGGCAGCCGCTCCACGTCGGCGACCAAGTCGATGTTGAT
>DATCKT010000358.1:0-4808 GCA_036562195.1 Limnochordales bacterium | reverse complement strand
ATCATGGTGCCGTCGTCCAGGTAGCCGACACCTTGCCCGTGTTCCTTGCCGTCCTTGATGACGTGCACCACCATCTCCTCGCCGGGCAGAACCACCGGTTTCACGGCGTTGGCCAGCTCGTTGATGTTGAGGACCTCCACGCCCTGCAGCTCGGCCACCTTGTTGAGGTTGAAATCGTTGGTGAGTACCTTGGCGTCCAGCCGCTTGGCCAGCCGCACCAGCTTCGCGTCCACGTCAGATACGTCATCGAAATCCCGGTCGAGAATCTGGACGGCCACTTTGGACTCCTTCTGCATGCGGTTGAGGATGTCCAGGCCGCGACGGCCCCGATTGCGCTTGAGAACATCCGATGAGTCCGCGATGTGCTGCAACTCTTGCAGGACGAAGGCCGGGATGACCAGTGTGCCCTCGATGAAACCGGTGCGGGCGATGTCGGCGATGCGACCGTCAATGATGACGCTGGTGTCGAGGATCTTGTACTGACCGGGGGCGGCGCCTTGCCGGCGAGCATGACGAGCGGGCAGGTTCAGCCAAGCGGCCAGATCGTCCCGCTTCCGCAGCGCAACGATCGCGCCCATGTAGCCGCTGGCCGCCGTGATCAACAAAGGCCAGTAAGGCCCCAAAAGCGGCGCATCGGGCGGCACCGGGATGGTCGCAAACAGGGCGAGCCCCCCGCCGACCGCGGTCCCCAGCACACCAGCCACGATGTCGACCAGCGCGGTCCGCTGTACCAGGGCCGCAAAGCTGGTCAGGCCCTGCTGGAGCCGCTGCCCGGCCCACCAGCCGGCGCCCCAGCCCACCAGCGCTCCCAGGGCTAGCCCCACCCACGGCCAGTACTGGAAGGAAGGCGCCCATGCCGCCAGCCGCGAGGCTCCCCCGTCGAAGGAAGCCAATCTGTACCCGCCTGCCGCACCGAGGAGGAAAAATGAAAGCCGAATGAAACGGACAAGCACGTTTGCGGGCCTCCTCCCTGTTCGGTTGTCACGTCGTCCCTGCGCTGCTAGTATCGGCCCACGCGGCCCACGCCTATCCAGCAGCGCGCGACAGCCCACCTCCCCGCTAGCTGAGGAGTTCACTGATCTGGTTCACGACTTGCTCCTCGGGAACTCCTTGAGCGAGCACCAGTTCGCTGATCAAAATCTGGCGAGCGTTCTCCAGCATCTTGCGCTCGCCGGTGGACAAGCCCTTGTCCCGCTCCCGCACCGACAAGTTGCGCACGACCTCGGCCACTTCAAAGATGTCGCCGCTCTTGATCTTCTCCAGGTTGGCGCGGTAGCGGCGGTTCCAGTTCTGGGACATGGAGGTCGTCTCGCCCTGCAGCACTTGAAACACCTTGCGCACGCCCTCGGCGTCGATGACCTCCCGCAGGCCCAGCTCCTCGCCACTGCTGATGGGGATCATGACGCGCAAGTCGCCGATGGGCATGCGCATCACGTAGTAGCGCTCCGAGCGGCCGAGGACCTCCTTCTCCTCGATGGCTTCAATGATCCCGGCCCCATGCATCGGGTAGACGACCTTGTCGCCCACCCGGAACTCCTTGCGCGACTTCAAACCCCATCATCCTTGGCTTCAACGTAGCTTGTAGAAATTGTACCATCAACAGGCAAAAATGTCAATGTGACGGCCTTTGCGCGACGGTGGCGGCCTCTCCTCCTTGACACGCCGCGCGGCGGATCCTTATAATGGAGGTGCTTTAGCCGTGTTTCCCGGCCGTCGCGGGACCACCCATCCTCACCAGCGAGGAGCGTGACCGTCCGTGAGCAGTGAGGTCAAGCAGTCCCATCCGGTGCCGACCACTGAACAGGCTCCCGCGACGCCCGCCGCAGCCGCCGGCAACCTGCCGGCCGAGTTCCAGGCCGCGGTGGCCCAGTACCTCATTCGCCATCGCAGTATCCTCGACATCCTGGCCAAGCTGCAGGAGACGTCGGCCCGGGTGCAGCGGGCCGTGTCCCGGGCCGTGACCGAGTGCGGCTGCCTGGAAATCCACGCCCAGCGCCAGCAGATCCCGCCCGGCATCTCCTACTGGGAGATGCGCAGCCACGTGAGCACTCACGTGGACGGCGAGCTGTGCGAGCATTGCCGGGACGTGCTGGAAACCGAGCTGGGCCGCAACCTGTTCTACTTCACCGCCCTGTGTGAGGCGCTCCACCTGCAGAGCGACGCCGTCCTCCGGCAGGAAATGAAGCGGGTCACCACCCTGGGCGTCTTTAACCTGACGTAGCCGGTCCGCGGCAGCGGACACCTGGGCGCAGCACCCCCGGACCCGCCTGCCCAGCCACGAGCCTGCGCCCCTGGCGCTACCGTGAGCAAACGTGATTCGGCCACCGGAACGGCTTGCCGGTGCACGGCGACGGTGCGCGCGGTTCTCCTACCGTGGAATCGATTAGCCGCCGGCGCCGACCACGGGGTTCTCCAACCGGCCGATCCCCTCAATCTCAACGACCACCACGTCGCCGGGCTCCAGGAAGACCGGCGGTTTGCGCGCCGCGCCGACACCTGCCGGCGTGCCTGTCGCGATGACGTCGCCCGGCTCCAGCGTCATGAGGCGTGAGAGATAACTGATGAGCTGGGCGACGGGGAAGATCATGTCGGCCGTATGGCCGGCCTGCATGATCTGGCCGTTGAGGGTCAGGCGGATGGGCAAGGCTTGGGGGTCCGGCACCTCGTCGGCGGTGACGACCCACGGGCCGATGGGAGCAAAGGCATCCAGGCCTTTGCCTTTCACGAACTGCCCGTCCCGGTACTGCAGATCGCGGGCGCTGACGTCGTTGAAGACGGTGTAGCCGTACACGTACCGCAGCGCGTCGGCCTCCGCCACGTGGCGCGCCGGCCGGCCGATGACCACCGCCAATTCCCCTTCGTAGTCCAGCTTGGCCGTGACCGCCGGCCCCGGGTGGACAATGGCGCCCCGGTGCCCGACCAGCGACGTGGCGAACTTGTTAAAGAAGACCGGCTCCGTGGGCGGCTGCCGGCCAGTTTCGGCCGCGTGATCCCGGTAGTTGACGCCGATGCCCAGCACTTTCCCCGGCCGCACCACCGGCGGGGCGACCACCACTTCCGCCAGCCGGTACGCGACGGGCTCGCCCGCGGGCGTGCGCAGCTCAAACCAGCGGGACCGCCGCTCCATGGCCCACGCCAGGGCCGCTTCGGCGGCGCTGCGGCTTTCGGCCCCATTGGCGATGAACGGCACCAGGTCATCCGGGAAGAGCGCGGCGGCCAACGCCGGCGCCGGTGCATCGCCCCGTTCGGTGCGATGCAGCGTGTACGCCGCCCGCAAGTCCACCACCACATCGTCCATCGCGGCGCCGATCCGGCGCGCGCCGTGGGCGTAGAAGGTCATCAAGCGCATGTTGCACAACTCCTTTGCTCGGCGCAGCGGCTAGCGCCACCAGGGCGGCGCCGCCGGCAGCACGCAGGCAATCGCTCCCCCTCTGGCCCGGGTGGGCCGCCCGGCCGTGGGTCTAGAGGTGCCGATCCAGCAGCACTTGTTCCCGCAGGCGGCGGAGGCCTTCCTTGATGGCGCGGGCGCGCACCTCGCCGATGCCCTCGACGCTGTCCAGTTCTTCCAAGGACGCTTCCGCGATCTCGCTCAAGGTGTGGAACCGCTGCACCAGGTTCTCGATGACGGGCATGGGCAGGCGCGGCACTTTGGTCAGGACGCGGAAGGCGCGGGGCGTCACCGGCGTGTCCAGGTTGTTCATCTGCGCCGCGTACCCCAGCCGCCGGGCGATCAGGGACAAGTCCAAGAGGTCCTCGTTGCTCCACTCGCTGAGCGCGTCCCAGATCTCCTGCGGCCCTTCGCCCGCCTGGGGCTGGTAGTAGTCCCGGACGATGAGCGGCCCTTCGTTCTCGATGTCGCTGACCAGCTCATCCAGCTGCATGCGTACCAGGCGGCCTTCGCTGCCCAGCTCGGCGATGTAGCGCTCGATCTCCTTGCGGATGCGGTTGACCATCTGCGAGCGCTGGATGCAGGTGGTCACGTCGTACAGCGTCACCATTTCCTCAAATTCCAGCGCCGTGAGATTGGTCAGGGCCTGCTGAAACACGGCCTTGTACTTCTCCAGCGTCGACAAGGCTTGGTTGGCCTTGGCCAAAATGACGCTGATGTCCCGCAAGGTGTACTTGGAGTTGCCCTGGTACAGGCTGATGACGTTACGGCGCTGGGAGATGGAGATGACCAGCTGTCCCGTCTGCTTGGCCACCCGCTCCGCCGTGCGGTGCCGGGCGCCCGACTCCTGGCTCGGGATCATAGGATCGGGCGTCAAGTGCGTGTTCGCGTACAGGATGCGCTTGCCGTCGCTGCTCATGATGATGGCCCCGTCCATCTTGGCCAGCTCGTACAGGGCCGCGGGGTGCATCTCCGCGTCGATCTTGAAACCGCCGTTGACCAGGTCCAGCACCGCCTGGGTGTCGCCAATCACGATCAAGGCGCCCGTGCGCGCCCGGAGGATCATCTCCAAGGCCTCGTAAATGGGGGTGCCCGGCGCCACCATGCGCAGGGCTTTCAGTATTTCCTCATCCATCGGCAGGTCTTCCCGCACGCCGTCACCGCCTCCCGCCCGTGCCCAGCGGGGCTGCACCGATCGTCAACAACGCTTCCGCCACGGTGGCCACGCCCACGCCTTCGATCCCAAAGGACGCCGCGCGCTGCGACCAGGACGCCTGGGGCAGCACACAGCGCCGAAAGCCCAGTTGCGCCGCTTCCTGGATGCGCCGCTCCGCCTGGCGGGTGGCCCGCACTTCACCCGCCAGCCCCACCTCGCCGAACACTACCGTCCGCGGGTCCACCGGCCGGTCCAGGTGAGCGC
>DATCKT010000356.1:0-4707 GCA_036562195.1 Limnochordales bacterium | reverse complement strand
CACTGGGGCGATCCGGCGGTGCGGGACGCGGTCGTCACCCGCTGGACCAACGAGATCTTCCCCATGCCGCGGCCGGGCAACTGAGGCCGGGCGGCGACGGGTTGCGCCTTGAGACGGCGGTTCCGGCCCAACCGGCCGGTGCGGGCCGGAGCCGCCGCTTCGGGCCTGCGTATGCTGGGCGGGAAGGGCGCAGCTGGCGCCCTTTCGCCCTCCCGCGGAGGTTGAGTCCTTGTCGGCGCCCACGGTAACCCAGCAGCCCGCATACCCTGCCGCGGTCCACGGCGTCGTCGGCACCGCCTTTTGGTGGGGCCTTTTGATCCTGGGGGCAGGTCTTGCCTTGCCCTGGTCGCGCCGCGGCGCCAATGTGCTGGAATATGACGCGGCGCGCACGGGCTTCGGCCTGGTGGGCGAAGCCTGGCCCGTCGCGCTGGTGCTGGGGCTGGCCGCTGCCCTCCTGCTCGTTGGGCGCCAGCCGCTGCCCTCCCGCAGCGCCGGCCGGTGGATGCTGGCCGTGGCGGCTGCCGGCGCGGCCGTTACCGTCGGGTACGTGTTCGCGCAAAGACAGCCGTCCGGGCTGGGCGCCGTGGTCGTATTCCTCGGTTTCTTGAGCGTCGCAGGCATGGCGCTTTCCTACAGCGGCTGGCTGCGGGTGGAGCCCTTCGCCGGCGGCGCCATACTGTGGCTGGCCGCGTTCATCGCGGTCTTCATCCTGTATCCCCTGGGCGCCGTGCTGCTGACCAGCGTGTGGGTGCGGGACAGCTTCACCTTGTCCGTCTTCATTCAGACGCTGCGCTCGCCCACCTTCTTCCTGTTTGAAAACCCGTGGACCGGCTACAGCGAGCGGCAGGTGGCGCTGTGGGCCGGCGCGGTTGCTGGAGTGCTCGCCCTCGGGTGGCAGCTGGTGCACGACCGCAGCCAGCTTGTGCGCATCGCTGGGCGCACGGTCGTCGCCGGTCTCTGCGGTTTCTGCTTGTCCGCTCTCGTCACGGGGTTCGGCGCGCTGCGCAACAGCGTGCTGTTGGCCCTAAGCGTGGGGCTCATCGCGACGGGATTAGGGCTGTCCTTTGCGCTGCTGGCGCAGCGCAGCCGGTTTCCCATTCGCGCGCTGATGGGTCCCTTCTCGACTCTGTCCATGATCACGCCGCCCTTCGTGCTGGGCTTGGCCATGATCTACATGTTCGGGCGGCAAGGGTTCATCACCAACCAGCTGCTGGGGCTGTCCACCACCGCGTTTTACGGCCTTCTTGGGGTCGGCGTCGCGCAGGTGCTGGCCTTTACACCCCTCGCGTACCTGGTCATGACCGGGGTGGTGCGATCGCTGGACCCGGCCATGGAAGAAGCGGCGCAGACGCTGCGGGCATCCCGTTGGCGCCTGTTCCGGACGGTGACGTGGCCACTTTTGCGCCCCGGGCTGGCCAACGCGTTTCTGCTGGTCGTCATCGAGAGCCTCGCCGACTTCGGCAACCCGCTGATCCTGGGCAGCGGCGTGCCCTTCCTTCCCACCCAGGTGTTTGACGCCATCAACGGCCGGTTCAACCAGAACGAGGCGGCCGTGTACGGCGTGGTGCTCCTGGCCATGACGGTGGGCATTTTCGTCCTCCAGCACTACTGGCTGCGGCGGGCGTCCTACGTGACGGTGACGGGCAAGCCGTCGGGCGGCAACCCGAGCCCCCTGCCGGGGGTGTTGGAGTACCCGATGACCATCGTGTTCGGCCTGTGGACGCTTCTGGGCATCGTGCTGTACGCGTCGGTGTTTTTCGGCAGCTTCGTCAAGCTGTGGGGGTTCAACAACACCTTTACGCTGGAGCACTACGAGGCGCTGCGCACCAGCGGGTTCGGCGTGTTCCTCAACACGGCCCGGCTTGCGGCCATCGCGGCGGTGCCGGCGGCGCTGGTGGGGTTCCTCATCGCCTACGTGGTGGGGCGGCTGAGCTTCCCGGGGCGGTCGCTGCTGGAGTTCACGTCCATGCTGTCCTTCGCGGTGCCCGGCACCGTTATGGGCATCGGCTACGTGCTGGCCTTCCACAGCGGCCCGCTGCGGCTGACGGGCACGGAGCTCATCATCATCCTCGCCTTCATCTTCCGCAACATGCCGGTGGGCATCCGCAGCGGCTTGGCCGCCCTGCAACAGATCGACCGATCCCTGGAGGAAGCCTCCACCACCCTGCGGGCGTCCAACGTGACGACGCTCAGGCGAATCCTGTTCCCGCTGCTGGTGCCGGCGGTGATCTCGGGGTTGATGTTCTCCTTCGTGCGGGCCATGACGGCCATCAGCCAGGTGATCTTCCTGGTGACGCCCAGTACCAACCTGGCAACGGTTCTGATCCTGTCTTGGGTGAACCACGGCAGCATCGGGCGGGGGGCGGCGCTTTCGTGCGTGCTCATCGCGGCCATGGCCGTGGTGGTGCTGCTGCTCAACATGGTGCTGCACCGGACGAATCGCAGCGGCCGGCGGGTCGCGACCCACGGACAGCTGACGGGGAAGGTGGACCATCCATGACGCAACGGTTGCCCACGGGGATGGGAGCGCCGGTCCGGCTGGAGCATGTGACCAAGCGGTTTGGCCACGTGGTGGCCGTCAACGACGTGTCGCTGGACATCCCCGGCCAGAAGATGGTGACGCTCTTGGGTCCGTCGGGCTGCGGCAAGACGACGACGCTGCGCATCATCGCCGGGCTGGAGAGCATCAACGCGGGGCGCATTTTCATCGGCGACCGGGAGGTCACTCACCAGCCCGCCAGCCAGCGGCCCATCACGATGGTGTTCCAGTCCTACGCGCTGTTTCCCCATCTCAACGTCTTTGAGAACGTGGCCTACGGCCTGCGCAACCTGCGGGTACCGCAGGCTGAAATCCGGCGCGCGGTGGCCGAGGCGCTGGAGCTGGTGGGCCTGGCGGGGCTTGAGGCCCGGGCGCCGTCGCAGCTGTCGGGCGGCCAGCAGCAGCGGGTGGCCCTGGCGCGGGCCCTGGTCATGCGGCCGCAGGTGTTGCTTTTGGACGAACCGCTGTCGAACTTGGACGCGAAACTGCGCAAGCAGGTGCGGCAGGAGCTGCGGGCCCTGCAGCAGCGCCTGGGCATCACCAGCATCTACGTGACCCACGACCAGTCGGAGGCGCTGGCCCTGTCGGATATCATCGTGGTCATGCGGGACGGCGTCATCCAGCAGATCGGCCCGCCGGAGGAGCTGTACGCGCGGCCGGCCAACGCGTTCGTGGCCCGCTTCATCGGCGACGCCAACCTGGTGGAAGCGGAGGTTCGCGGCGGCGCGGTGTGGGTGCGGGGCTACCGGGTGCCCGACCCGCCGGGCGACCGCGTGGACGGGCGCCGGCTGCTCATGATCCGGCCGGAAGCCATCGCCATGGTGCCGGGCGACAAGGTGGCCCAGGAGGACGAGGCACGGGCCGGGAGCGCGCGTGGGGGGATGAGCCTCGATCCGGCGGCGTTGGACCAAGGGACGGAAACCGGCGGTCTGCGCGGCCGGGTGGTGAGCGCCTTCTACCAGGGCATGAGTGCCGAATACTTGGTGGACACCGACGCGGGTCAACTCATGGTGTTGGACGTCAACCTGGCCGGCCCCGTGCTGCCGCCCGGCACGCCCGTACGGCTGCGCTTCGCCCCCCGGGGGATGTATCTCTTGCCCTCGGGTGAAGGAGCCGAGCCAGCCGCGGCGGCTTCGTGAGCCGGCCCTGAGCTATCGCCGGGCGAGCGCCCGCGCGGCGACCCATGGCGGCGCCTGCCGGATCCCGTGGGCTTCCCGATGAGGGAAACCGGCGCGGCCCACGACGAGACCCACGATCACACGGTCCCGCTGGACGACAGCGAGCTGAACTGGGTGGCTGACGGCTCCAGCGGCAACAGGGGCAGCAAGAAAATTACGAGGTCTTTTTGACAAAACCTGGGCCGATGGACCGCAGGCCCCAGGGCTCGACCGCGGCCGCAAGGAGGTCGCCACGGCAGGAGGAGGGATTTGATGGCCTCCCGCCGGCTTGCCGGTCTTCCACCGGTGTAGGTCGAGGGGACCCCAGTTTTGAAAGGAACCGGCCGGCCGCGGGTGTAATATTCTCGCTATGTCCGTCACGATCTACGACGTCGCCCGCGAGGCCGGGGTCTCGCTGGCCACGGTTTCTCGCGTCATCAACAACAGCCCTTATGTAAAGCCGTCCACGCGCCAGCGGGTCCAGGAGACCATGGAGCGCCTGGGCTACGAGCCAAACCTGGTCGCCTCGGCCCTGATGACCAAACGGACGCGGCTGTTGGCGCTGCTCGTGCCCGACATCAGCAACCCCTTCTTCGCGGAAGTGGCCTGGGGCGTGGAAGACGCCGCGGCGAGCCTCAACTACAACTGCGTCATCTGCAACGTGGGCGACGACACCCACAAGCAGGCGGCTTACGTCAACGTCCTGCGCCGCAAAGGCATCGACGGCATCATCTTCGCCACCGCCGCCCACGACGACCGCCTCGTCCTGAACCTGAGCAAGCGGCAATACCCCATCACCTTGATGGCCCGGGACGTGCCGGCGGCGGCGGTCAACCGGGTATTGACCGACGACCGGTTGGGAGCCGCTCTGGCGGCCAAGCATCTCTTGGAGCTGGGCCACCGGCACATGGCCATCGTCACCGAGCCGGCCAGGATCCACTCCAGCGCGGAGCGCCGGCGCGGGTTTGCCGCGGCCCTGGAAGGCGCGGGCCTGGAGCCGGTGGTCATCGA
>DATCKT010000353.1:0-1962 GCA_036562195.1 Limnochordales bacterium | reverse complement strand
GACTGGTACTGCCGCACCAGCGCCGAACCGGGCGGCTCATAGGGCAGCCGCACCACCTCATCCACGTTTAGCATGGCGGCAAACACGCGGACGGCGCGCAGCGCCTCGTTGGCCAAGGCCTCCTGTATATCGGCCCGTTCCCGGTAGTACGTGATCAGGTTGGTCACCAACGAGATGACTGTGGCAACCACGAACACGAGTCCGAATAGCCGGGCCTGCAGACCGAACGAAATGGTGCGTTTCGCGGCCATGGTCCCCAACCCCCGAAGACGGTGTTCCACTGTAGATATCGCCGCAACCCCCAGCGCGGCGCAGTTTCCCACCATGACCCCGCGCACAAGGACTGGCAGACCAGCGCAAGGCGGGGTTCTTTCCGGCGCCCACTGACAGGCGCGTCGTCCCCTTGCGCGAACCGAACGTCCCCGCGCGAAGAAGATCCTCCATACATTCAGGAGTCGACTGGTGACGGCACATACTTGAAGCCGCAGCATAGCTCACGGCTAAAATCCAGATGGGTTTACCCTTGCCAGAGTTGCGGGTGTGTTTTTAATCCACTCCAAAAGGAAGAGAAGGGCTCCCGGAGGGTGTCTCCCTTGCCGTTCTAAACCGAGGCACTCGCAGCGAGGCGGAGGGAATTTCCGTATAGGTGAGGGTGCGGTGTACGGAAGAGGTCTAGCGGCTGAAACCAAGCGGTGGCGCTGCGACAGCTCCGAGCGCCACCGTCCGGTGCCGGTTTCCGAGGTGATATGGACTCATTGATACAGACTGTGACTGCGGGTCAGAACAATACACCCGCGACGAGAATGACATTGCTGTACGGCGTAAATTCACCCGTGCGCACCACGGCTCGCGCCTGCCGGGTGATCTCTTTGAACTCCACGTGCGGCACCGCTCTTACCGGCACATCCTTGGGCCACAGCGCCATGAACCGCCCATACATCCCCGGGGACACCTGCGCCATCTCCGCGCCGATGATGGCCTCTTGCACCTGGAGCTCTCGCAGAACCGCCTCCACGGTTTCCAGGAAACCGGGCACGCCCGCCACCAGCGCCAGATCGACCGTCTCGACACCGGGCGGCACGGGCAGCCCCGCGTCTGCCACGACCAGCATGTCGCCGTGGCCCATGGAGGCGATGATGCGCGATAGTTGGGCGTGCAAAATCCCGATCTTCTTCATGTTGCTCTCCCCCTACACGCCGCGCTGCCTGTCGCGGCGCTGGATGGGCCGGGCGGGCCGGCGCACCGTAGGCGGCCGGCCCGATGACCCGGAGTTCCCTCCCCCCGGAGCTCCGGCGGCGCACAGCAACTGCCGCGGCCGTCCCGTGACCTCCGGTTTCCTTGCCGGGGTGTCTTAGTCGTTGGTCACCAGCGACAGCGGCACCGGGATGAACGCGTCCACGGTTTCGCCGCGCAGGATCTTGACGGCCGTCTCGACGCCCAGGGCGCCCATCAGCCGCGGCTGCTGGGCAATGGTGGCAAGCAAACGGCCTTCCCGGACGGCCCGCACCGCGTCGTCGGTCGCGTCAAAGCCGATGACCTGGATCTCGCCGGCCCGGCCCGCCGCCTCGATGGCCACCAGGGCACCCAGGGCCATCTCGTCGTTGTGGGCGAATACGAAGTCGATCTCCGGCTGGGCCTGCAGGATGTTCTCCATGACCGTCAGGCCGCGGGCCCGGTCAAAGCCGGCTTCCTGGCGTGCCACGACGACGATGCCCGGGTACTGGCCGATGACCTCGTTGAAGCCCTGGCCCCGCTCCCGGGCGGCCGTAGTGCCCGGAATGCCTTCCAACTCCACCACTTTGGCCTGGCCGCCCGACGCCTGGACGACGAGCTCACCCGCCATGCGGCCGCCCACGACGTTGTCGGACGCAATGTGGGCCACGATCACACCGCCATCCGCGCCACGGTCAACGGTGATCACGGGGATGCCCGCGCGGTTGGCGGCCAGTACGCCGGGAACCA
>DATCKT010000109.1:0-2191 GCA_036562195.1 Limnochordales bacterium | reverse complement strand
CAGCAGGCGCACCTCGCCGCCGCACAGGCCCGCCGCCGCGAGAAACGTGCCCGCTTCGATACGGTCGGGGATGATGGCATGCCGGGCGCCTGTCAGCCGCCGGACGCCGTCGATGCGGATCACGTCCGTACCGGCGCCCTGGATGCGGCCGCCCATCGCGCTGAGCAGCACGGCCGTATCGACGACCTCAGGCTCGCGGGCTGCGTTCACCAGCACCGTCGTCCCTTGGGCAAGGCTCGCTGCCAGCATCAGGTTGATGGTCGTCCCCACGCTGGCCCGGTTGATGTAAATCTCCGTGCCCGCCAGCCGCCGCGCCCGGGCGCGCACGCAGCCGTGAACCAGGTCCACCTGGGCGCCCAAGCGCCGAAACCCCTCCAGGTGAAAGTCCACCGGCCGGGACCCGAGGGGACAACCGCCGGGCAGCGGCACTTCGGCCTCGCCCAGGCGGGCCAGCAACACGCCGGCCATATAGAAGGACGCCCGCAGCCGCCGCGCCAGGTCATCGGGCGGGCGCCGGGCCCGCAAGCCCCGGCCGCTCACCCGGACGCGCCGGTGGTGCCGTACCACCCGGCAGCCCAGGTGCGCCAGGATGCGGCCCATCATGTCGACGTCTGTGTCCTCCGGCATGTTTTCTAGGACGGTCTCCTCTTCGGCCAAGGCCGCTGCCGCCATGGCCGCCACCGCGCTATTCTTGGCGCCACCAATGGCCACCGCGCCTTGCAAGGGATTGCCGCCCGCCACGACGATGCACGCGCCCAGTGGCATCGCCTCCCCACGCCGGAGCTTTGCCTTTTCGGAAACCCTCAGGCCAACGACCCGCCGCCCGAGTGGATGGTACAGCTCCAGTTGCGCCCGTCGTTGTTGTCCCAGCGGCCGTTGTCGTCCCGGAAGCAGAACTCCAGCCGCCCGGAGTCCTGGACGCGGATGGACGCCTGAAACCGCTGCGGGCCCGCGGGCGTCATGGCCACGTCCTGCACGTTGCGCCACGGGCCGGGGCCGTACCCGTAGTGCAGGTACATGCCCTTCGCGCCTTGGCGGGCCAGGCGCCCCTCGTAGGTGATGGTCACCCGCTGCCCGCCCGTGACGGGCATCGGCTCGATCGACACCCCGTCGCCCGCCGCGGGTGCCGCAGCGCCCGCGGCCGGCTGTACCTCGACGCCCGCGAAAGCGGCCGCCTCCATGTCCAAACCCTGGCCCCGTTCGTGCCGGGCCCGCTCCCGTCCGGCCCGGCTTCCGCGCCCGTCCTGCCCGGTTTCCGGCTCGGGGAGGCCCAAGCTGCGCCGGATGGTGTCCCAAGACAGCCTTGCCACCGTCCCACACCCCCTCGCTGCGCTACAGCCCTAGTCTTAGACGGCCCGCAGCCGGCTTACACTGGCAACATCCGCCGCTCCGGCCCGGCGCGGGAGCTTAAAAGCGCGCGCTCGCCGCGGGGCGGCGGGACCCGCCGTCCTCGCCCGTGGCCGGCGCGCTGCAAAGCCTACACCTTTACAGCGGCTTTGCATTGGGTTATATTGGGGACGGTTCAACGGGCATTTCCTGTGAAAGGAGTATATCTATGTCAGCCAAGGTCCCCATCACAGTGGCAAAAGGCGACGGCATCGGTCCTGAAATCATGGACGCCACCCTGCACATCCTCATGGAAGCCGGGGCCCAGATCGAACCCGAGTTCATCGAGATCGGCGAGAAGGTGTACCTGGCCGGCAACACCAGCGGCATCGGCGAAGAGGCGTGGGAGTCGCTGCGGCGCACCAAAGTGTTCCTGAAGGCGCCCATCACGACGCCCCAAGGCGGCGGCTACAAGAGCCTGAACGTGACGACCCGCAAGGTGCTGGGGCTGTACGCCAACGTGCGCCCGTGCGTGTCGTACCACCCGTTCATCCCGACGAAGCACCCCGGCATGAACGTGGTCATCATCCGTGAGAACGAGGAAGACACCTACGCTGGGATCGAGTACCAGCAGACCCCCGACATGACTTCGGGGCTGAAGCTCATCAGCCGGCCCGGCACGGAGAAGATCATCCGGTACGCGTTTGAATACGCCCGGACCTACGGCCGCAAAAAGGTCACCTGCATGACCAAGGACAACATCATGAAGATGACCGACGGCCTGTTCCACAAGATCTTCGACGAGATCGGCGCCGAGTACCCGGACATCGAGAAGGAGCACTGGATCATCGACATCGGCATGGCC
>DATCKT010000344.1:0-5367 GCA_036562195.1 Limnochordales bacterium | reverse complement strand
GGGTTGATGCGCTTTTGCATCGACGGCCCGTACATCTCCATCAGCCCGACGCCGTGGGCGCTGGCCAGCCCCAACGCCGAAGCGGTCTGCTCGGCCGAGAGCCCCAGCACCCGCGCCGCACCGGCGGCCGCGCCAAAGACGCCGCACGTGGGCGTGCTGTGAAACCCCCGGTCCCGCAAGGACGGATTGGCCGCGTTGCTGATCCGGATCACCACTTCCCAGCCGGCCAGCACACCGGCCAACAGATCCCGGCCGCCGGCGCCGGCTTCCTCGGCCACCGCCAGCACCGCCGACACCACCACCGGGTGCACGTGCAAAAGCGCCAGGGGGTCCACGTCGTCCAGCTCCAGGCTGTGGGCGGACACGGCGTTGATGTACGCAGCACCGGGTGCAGCCAGGCGCAGCGGGTGGCCGATGACGGCCGCCCTGCCCGGGGCGCTCAGGCGCCCCTCCACTGCCGCCGCCAGGCGGCCGGTTTCCGTGCGGGCCCCCGCCACCGCCACACCGAAAAAGTCGAAGATGAGCTCCTTGGCCTGCGCCACCACTTGGCTGGGGTACCGATCCAGAGGACAGGTGGCTACGTGCTGGGCGAGGGCCGCTGTCGCTCCCACCATCATCCCTCCGTGTGGATGCACTTGTGGAAAGCTCACTGGCCTGCGGGAGACGCGCCCGGGGGAACCATCGTGCCAAAGCTCAAGGCCTGGCTCTGATGGGGGTTCTCGATGGCGTCCCGCACCGCCGCCATGTACTCCCGGAACACGTCGCCCAACCACCAGGCGTCAGGCTTGGTGATGAAGACCCGCACCCCGTCGGCGTAGAGACGGCCCGCTTCGTGGGCTTGGTACGGGCTCTGGGCCACCGGCACCCCGGCCCGCCGGGCCGCCGCCAGCACCCGCTGGCGCTGCGCCTCCACGGCGGCGCGCGCCTCCTCGTCGCCGGCCAGCAGCCGCTCCCGCAGCCCCATGGCCGCCGACAGGTCGCCGCTGCCGAACCAGACCGCATCCACGCCCGGCACCGCCACGATCTCGTCGATGGCGGCCACGGCCTCGGGCTGCTCGATCAACACGATGACAACGGTTTCCTCGTTGGCTTGGGCGACAAAGCGCAACGGATCCGCCGGCCGGTAGTCGAAGGCGCGGCTGGCGGGGCAAATGCCCCGTTCCCCTGCCGGCGGGAACTTGACCGCCGCCACCGCCCGCCGCACCTCATCGGCACTGCGCACCCGCGGGATGACCACGCCCTTGGCGCCCGCTTCCAGGGCCCGGTGGATGAAAACGGGCTCCACCCCCGGCACCCGCACGAGAGGCACAGCGCCGCCCAAGGTGGCCGCCCGGATGGCGTGCACCAGCTCGGAACCGTAGCCAAAGGTGCCGTGCTCGGTGCACAGCACCACGAAGTCGAACCCGGCTCGGGCCGCGAGCTCCGCCAAGTCGGGCGACGCCAGGAACTGCTGAAAGCCCGTGACGACGCGGCCGGCCCGCAGCGCCGCTTTGAGGGAACGCGCCTCCACCACCCTACGCGCCCCTCACCCGGGATTTGGGCACCCGCACGTAGCCTTCAAACAGGCGGCGGGCCGTCCGGTACGCTACGCCCTTCTCGCACACCCACTGGCCGTCGCGGAACTCCACGCGGGCGCCGGCGGGCAGCAGGCCGCTGGGATGGCCGATGCGGATCTCCTGCTCCGGTGCGTCGCTGTCCAGCCGCGCGACGCTGTTCACCACGCTGCCCTTCACCAGCGCCGCGGCCGCGGTGGCGATCGCGCCGCTCACCGCGTAGGTGCGGTGCAAGGTGCCCATGGTCATGTATCGGCCGACCAGGTTGATCTCATGAGCCCGCACCCAGGTGCCCTTCTGCGTTCGGTAATCCGCCGGCGGGCTCACGAACACCACTTTCGGCGTGCCCGGGCGCTTCTGGGTGGCTTCTTCGGGCGTGGAGGCCAGCCCCATACGGACCGCGCCGTGGCTGCGCAAAAGCTCCAGCTTGCGCAGAATGTCGGGGTTGGTGTCAATCTCCTCCCCGAGCTCGGTGCCCTTCAGCCCCAAGTCCTCGGCGCGCACGAACACCACCGGGTTCGTCGCGTCCAGCATCGTGACGGGGATCTTGCCCCAGCCGGGAATGTCCAGCTCATCCACCGCCCGGCCCGTGGGCAGCAGGCCCGCGGTGCAAGATCCGCCGGGATCCAGGTAGTCCAGCTGGATACGGGCGCCGGGGAACGGCACGCCGTCGATGGTGAAATCCCCCTCCACCGCGGGCAGGCCGTTCACCGTGGGCACGTGGGCGACGATGCGCTTGCGGGTGTTTACCTGCCAAATGTGCACCTTCGTGACGGGGTCCGTGGCCGGCACCAGGCCCTCTTCGATGGCAAAGGGGCCCACCGCCGCGGACAGGTTGCCGCACGTGCCGGTCCAGTCCACCAGCGGCCGGCGGATGTCCACCTGGCCGAAGAAGTAGTTCACCTGGCAGCCGGGCTCCTGCGACGGGCTGATCAAGACTACCTTGCTGGTCACCGACGTGGCCCCGCCGACCCCGTCGATTTGCTTGCCGTACGGGTCCGGGCTGCCGAAGGCCGCCAAGATCAGCTGATCGCGCTCGGGACCAGGCCCCGGCAAGTCCTGCTCATGGAAAAACAGCCCGCGGCTGGTGCCGCCGCGCATCAAGGTCGCCCGCACCTTCAACTGCTCCACCGTCAGCCGTTGCCTCCTTGGGCCCGACGACCGGGCCGGATTTTCCACACCAGTGTATACAAACAATTCTGCGTCCCGAATCGTCTTCCTTTTTGCGGCAAGCGACATCTCCTTTTTCCATGCCAAGGCTGCCGGCTGGGAACCGCGGTGACCACCCATCCCATGCCAAGAATCTCGACAGCGGCGGCAGCCAGCCGTACCCTGTCTTGGCCTCAGGCAGGCGGCGGGCCGGCAACACGACGCACATCAGAGGAGGTAGCCCAGCCGGCGCCAAACTGCTTCGATGGCCGGGACCTCCGCTCACGCCCCCAGCCGCACCGAGTAGGGCGTGGCGACGCGTGCGCGGGCCTGAGGTCCAGGGCTGCGACGTGTCGCCACCATCCAACGGCGGGGCGACGCGTGCGCGGGCTTGCGTCCACCTGCCGCGTGTCCACCACTTCGCCCACGAAAGGAGCCCGTTCATGACGCAGCAGTTCATCGGCCGTCCCGGTTTCGGCTTCGTCCCCGACATCCCCCGTCCCGACCCTGAACTGGTCAAGGCCCTGTCCGCCTTCCCGACGACGGTCATCGCCGATGCGCTGGAAGGCTTCGTCTCCATGCACCCTTCCGTGAAACCCATCAGCGACACCATGCGGGTCTGCGGGCCCGCGGTCACCGTCAAGCTGCCGCCCGGCGACAACCTGATGCTCAACAAGGCGGTGGACCTGGCGCAGCCCGGCGACGTGCTGGTGGTGGACGCCGGCGGCGTGCTCACCAACGGCTGCTGGGGTGAGCTCATGAGCTGGCGGGCCAAGACCAAAGGCCTCGGGGGGCTCGTCCTCTACGGCTGCGTGCGGGATATCGGCCCGCTGCGGGAAGTGGGCTGGCCCGTGTTCGCCATCGGCGCTAACCCGGTGAAGTGCTCTAAGGAAGGGCCCGGCGTCGTCAACCTGCCCATCGCCTGCGCCGGCGTGGTGGTCCACCCCGGCGACATTGTGGTCGGCGACGCGGACGGCGTCGTGGTCGTGCCGCAAGCGCGGGCCGCGGCCGTGGCTGAGCAGGCCGCCCGCATCCAGCAGAAGGACGACGAGGAGCTCGCGCGCATCCGTGCCGGACAAATCATCCCCAAGACCATCGACGAGATTCTGCGCAAGAAAGGCATTCTCTGTTAAGCCCTGTTGACACGGCGAGGGGCTCCGGGCCATCCCGGAGCCCCTTTCAGCCCGTGGGGGCGAACCGCCCCCTCCCGGAGGAAAAAAGGCCTCGGCGGTAGAAAGGCCTCGGCGGCCGCCCGCGCTACAGGTCGCAGTCGACGCCCACCCTCGCCGCCGCCTTGCGCACCGCCTGCCGCGACGTTTCGGGCAACTCGATGCCGTGGCGTTCGGCCTCGGCTGCGGCCTCCTCTTCCGGCTCACCCGGCAGGTAGACCCGGTCGAAACCGGGACGGCGGGCACTGCCCCGCACCCGCTCGGCCAGCTGCCCGATCCACGCCGAGAACTCGCCCAAGGGCAGGAACCGTTCGACATCGACCACCAGCAAGATGTGGCTCGAGGACTGTTTCTCGCTCGGGTTTCGCCACAGGTCCGGAGCCTGAAAGGCGAACTGGCCGCGGGTCAGCCCGGCCGCCATCATCTCCGTCACGATGCTGAGGCCCGAGCCTTTGTACCCGCCAATGGGAAAGAGCGTCCCGGCCAAAGCGGCCTTGGCGTCCGTCGTGTCGTTGCCTTCGGCGTCCAAGGCCCAACCCAGGGGGATGGGCTCGCCCCGCTGGGCGGCGATGTGGATCTTGCCTCCCGCCACGGTGCTTAACGCCATGTCCAAGGTGATGGGCCGGCCCCCCGCCACGGGCAGGGAAAAGGCGATCGGGTTGTTTCCCAACAAGGGCTCTTTGCTGCCCCATGGCGCCAGCGTGGCCGAGGTGGTCGTCCAAACGATGCCGATGCAGCCTTCCTCCGCGGCCCGCCGGGAGTAGGCGCTGGCCATGCCGAAATGGCCGGAGCCCGTGACGGCGGCCAAGGCGATGCCGGTCTCGCGCGCCGCCGCAATGGCGGCCTCCGTGGCCCTCATCGTCACCACATGGCCCATGCCGTGGTCGCCCCACACCCGCAGCAGCGACGGCGCCAGCGTTTCGACGGTGATCTGGGGATTGGTGTTGACACCGCCGGCCACAATGCGGCCGACGTAGCTGTCGAGCCGGAACACGCCGTGCGACCATACCCGCCGGGCGTCCGCGAACACCAGCACCTGGCTGACGATACGGGCCTGGTCCTCGGGCAGTCCGGCCGCCGCCAAGATGCGGGTCGACACGTCCTCGAGGTCAGGGATTGTTATCCGGCTAGTGGCCGCCATCGCCGCCACCTCCAAAGGCCGCCCGGCCGCGGCCGGATTTCGTCAGTGCCACAGGGAGCGCAATGCCACCACAACGGGCCGGCGCGGCCGATCGTCCAACGTCCGGCCGCGCTGGCTGCTTCACGACGCTGCGGCCTGCACAAGAGCGCGGAACTCATCGTCGGTCAACGCCCTCCCCTGGCGGATGGCCTGTTCCTTGACCCGCTGCACCAAGTCCGGGAGCTTCTCCTCCGGCGCGGAGAGATCCAGTTCGGCCAGCTTGGCCTTGATGGCCGCCAGGCCGCTTTTTTTGCCCACGACGAGTTGACGGCGCTGACCCACCACGTGAGGCCGGTAGCTCTCGGCCGTGTAGGGC
>DATCKT010000337.1:0-4567 GCA_036562195.1 Limnochordales bacterium | reverse complement strand
CGAGGACTACGGGCGGCCGGTTCCCGCGCCACGGCCGGCCCCCGAGGTGGATGAAGCTGCGGGCGCGGGTGGAACCGCCGTGCTGGTTCGGGCTCGCCCCACGCTGGAACTCAGCGACGGCGCGGTGGTCATCGCCGCCATCACCAGCTGTACCAACACGTCCAACCCGTCGGTGATGATCGGCGCGGGCCTGCTGGCCAAGAAGGCGGTGGAACGGGGTCTGACGGTGGCTCCCCACGTCAAGACGAGCCTGGCGCCCGGCTCCCGGGTGGTGAGCGATTACCTCGAGGCCTCCGGCCTGCTGCCGTACCTGGAGAAACTCGGTTTCCATGTGGTCGGCTACGGCTGCACCACCTGCATTGGCAACAGCGGGCAGCTGTTGGATTGGGTGGCCCAGGCCATCCGGGAGCAGGATCTTGTGGCCGCGGCGGTGCTGAGCGGCAACCGCAACTTCGAGGGCCGCATCAACCCGCTGGTGAAGGCCAACTACCTGGCGTCGCCCATCCTCGTGGTGGCCTACGCCTTGGCGGGCACGGTAGACATCGACCTGACTTCGGATCCGCTCGGCTACGACGCCGAGGGGCGCCCCGTGTACTTGCGGGACATCTGGCCTTCCCAGGAGGAGATCCGCGACACCATCGCGAACTCCGTCAAGCCGGAGCTGTTCCGGCAGCGGTACGCGTCGGTTTTCGACGGCGACGAGCAGTGGCGGAGCCTCCCGGTGCCGGAGGGCGACCTGTACCAGTGGGACCCCGAGTCCACCTACGTGCAGGAGCCGCCGTTCTTCGTCGGTATGAGCGAGGAGCCCGGCGATTTCCAGGATATCGTCGGGGCGCGTGTGTTGGTGATGCTGGGCGACTCCATCACCACCGACCACATCTCGCCGGCGGGCTCCATTCATCCCGACAGCCCGGCCGGCCGGTACCTGCAGGAGCGGGGCGTGGCGCCGCGGGACTTTAACTCCTACGGAGCGCGCCGGGGCAACCACGAAGTCATGATGCGGGGCACCTTCGCGAACATCCGCCTCCGCAACGAGCTCGTGCCGGGCAAGGAGGGCAACTGGACCCGCTACCTGCCGACGGGCGAAGTGATGTCGGTGTACGACGCGGCCATGAAGTACAAGGAGGCCGGCACGCCGGTCATCGTGGTGGCGGGCCAAGAGTACGGCACCGGCAGCTCCCGCGACTGGGCGGCCAAGGGTTCGTACCTCCTGGGCGTGCGGGCGGTCATCGCCGAATCTTACGAGCGCATCCACCGCAGCAACCTGGTGGGCATGGGCGTGCTGCCGCTGCAGTTCATGCCGGGCGAAGGGCGCAAGAGCCTGGGCCTCACCGGCGAGGAGGTCTTCCACATCGAAGGCCTGAGTAAGGGCATCACGCCGCGGCAGGAGCTGACGGTGCGGGCGCAGCGGCCCGACGGCTCGGAGATCACCTTCAAGACCATCGTGCGCATCGACAGCCCGGTGGAAGTCGAATACTACCGCAACGGCGGCATCCTGCAGACGGTGCTGCGCAAGCTGTGGCGGGGCGACGGCGTCCAGTAAGGGCGCCGGCCCCCGCCTGGGCGGGCGCACGGCGCCGGCCGGGTGCTTGTGGAGCGGAGCGGCATGTGGGACCTGTACCGGCGCGCGGAACAGTATGGCCACGCCATGGCGGTGGTCAACGACTACCTGGGTGAAGGCGTCCGCGATCGGGTTCTCGAGCGGTTCCAGGAGCTGGCCGGGCCGCTGCAGCGGACCGGCTGGCGGGATCCGTGGGAGATGATCGCCTACGCCCTAAGGGCGGCCGGCGTTGACGCAGTGACCGTGCGGGCGCTGCACATCGCCTACTTGAAGCGGGCCGGCAGGCTCCACGAAAAGCGGGATTGGACCGGCGAACCCCCGGGCGTCATCGAGCGCTTGCGGGAGTGGGGTGTGCTCTAGGGGGCGGGGCGGCCGCCGGCTGCCGGCCGGTGCGGTCGTGAGCCCGGCGGCTGCGCGACCCCGTGGGCACTGGGAATTGGTGCCGTTCCCGTCGTCCCGTATTGGCTTTTTCCGGCGTTTGTGGTAATCTTAAGGCCGTCGACCCCCGTGATCATCTTGGTCTCGGCGGGCGGCGGCCTTTTGGGCAGGACAAAAAGCAGCAATCGCGACGACTCTCCGAAGCCCCAAATGGGGGCGCGGGGGACCCAAGTTTCATTGGGGTGAATCCCGGCGCCAGGCCGGGTAGGGCAGCTTGGTAGCCCGAGCCCGTCAGCTAACCCCGCAGGAGCGCACCAAGCGGATGGTCGGCCAACCGAGAAAGCTGGCCGGGCATGCGCTTTTTTTATTTCTTTCCGCACAGGCGGGAGGCGGTTCCATTGGGCGGTGGGCTGTGGAGACGGTTACGCGGCGACGTCATGGCCGGGTTGACGGTGGCGTTGGTGGCGCTACCCCTGGCGCTGGCCTTCGGCATCGCCAGCGGCGCAGGCCCTGCCGCCGGGCTGTACGCGGCCATCTTCGCCGGCTTTGCCACCTCACTGTTCGGCGGCAGCCAGCTGAACGTCAGCGGGCCGACGGGCGCCATGACCGTGGTGCTGGTGGACATCATTTCCCGCCACGGCGTGGAGGGGATGCTGGTGGCGGGCGCCATGGCGGGCGTCATGCAGGTGCTCCTCGGCCTGTTGCGCCTGGGCAGCTTCGTCAAGTTTCTCCCGTACGCAGTGATTGCCGGCTTCACCAACGGCATCGCGGTCATCATCTTTCTGTCGCAGGTGCAGGAGGCGTGGCGGGAGCCGGTGATCGCTTTTGCGACCGCGGGCATGATGCTGGTGGCCCTGCGCTATTTCCGACGCTCCATTCCGGCCTCCCTCTGGGGCCTGGCCGCCGGCATCCTCGTCAATGAGCTGCTGGTTCACACCCCGGCCGTGGTAGGCCAGCTGCCTACGGGGCTACCCGCCCTTGCCCTGCCTTGGCCGGAAGCCGGCATGCTGGGCGAGTTGATCATGCCGGCCATCACCATCTGCCTGCTGGGCAGCATCGAGGCGCTGCTGTCGGCCGAAATCGCCGACGTCATGTCCGGCCAGCGCCACGACGGCAACCGAGAGCTCATCGGCCAAGGCATCGGAAACCTGGTCTCGGCCGTGGTGGGTGGGGTGCCCGTGACGGGGGCCATCGCCCGTACGGCAGTGAACGTGAAGAGCGGAGCGCGCACGCGGCTGGCGGGCATGCTGCACGCGGTGTTCCTGTTTGTGCTCGTCTACATCTTTGGCCCGTGGGCGTCCCGTATTCCCCTCGCGTCGCTGGCGGCCATTCTGATGGTCACCGCGGTGCGCATGGCCGACCTGGAAGGGCTGCGGCTGGTGCCCCGGGCCCGCTGGACGTACGGTGCCACGCTGGGCCTTACCCTGGTGCTGACGGTGGTGCAGGACTTGACCGTCGCCGTGGCGGCGGGCGTGGCGCTGGCCGGCGTGTTTGCCATTGCGGAGCTGGCGGCGCCCCAGGTGCGCCCGGCGCGGCTTGACCGGGTCGGCGGGCGGCAGCCGGGGCCGGCTGGGGTGCCGGAACCGCATCCGGACGTGCAGGTGGTGGCGGTCCACGGCCCGCTGCTGTTCGTCGGGGTGGAACGGCTGCGCCGCCAGCTGGGCCTGCTGCCGGCGCGGGTGCTGGTGCTGGACGTCTCCGGCGTGCCCACCCTGGACGAATCGGGCGCGCTCATGATCGGGCGCCTGGCGGAGGAGCTGCACCAGGCCGGGCGCCGGCTCTACATCGCCGGCGCGGGCTCCCAGCCGCTGCGCATGCTGGCCCGCATCGGCGTCCTGGCGGCCGTCGGCCGCCGGCGGGTGACGCTGAGTCTCCCCACGGCCGTGGCCCGCGCTTCGGCGGAAGCCCGCACCATGGCAGCCGCCGCTGCGATGGCCGCTCCCGCGGCCGCCGCGGCCGACGGCCACCCTTCCTACCAGTGGTAACACGCATGCGCACGCAGGCCGCGGGCCTGGCCAAGGCCCGCGGCCTGTGCACGGTGTATGGTCGTCCGCCATGGCCGCGGCAGGCGACGCCGGTTCAGCTCGAGTAGGTGAAAAAGCCGCGCCCGGTCTTGCGGCCGAGGCGGCCGGCCCGCACCAGCTTGCGCAACAGCGGCGCCGGGCGGTACTTGGGATCGCCGGTTTCCTGGTGGAGCGTCTCGAGCACAAAGAGCAAGGTGTCCAGTCCCACCAAGTCGGCCAGGGCCAGCGGTCCGATGGGGTGGTTGGCGCCCAATACCATCGCCCGGTCGATGTCCTCGGCGCTGGCGACGCCTTCCTGCAGGGCGAAGATGGCTTCGTTGATCATAGGGCAGAGGATGCGGTTGACGATGAAGAGCGGCGATTCCTCGACGGTCACCGGTTCCTTGCCCAGCTGCTTGGCCAGTCGGACGGTGGCGGCCACGGTTTCGTCGGAGGTATGGGTGCCGCGCACCACTTCCACCAGCCGCATGACCGGCGCCGGGTTGAAGAAGTGCATGCCGACCACCAGCTCCGGGCGGCGGGTGGCGGCCGCCATGGCGGTGATGCTTAAGCCCGAGGTGTTGCTGGCCAGGATGACGCCGGGGCGGCACACCTGATCTAGGGC
>DATCKT010000323.1:0-4165 GCA_036562195.1 Limnochordales bacterium | reverse complement strand
GTCAAAGTTCGGCCTTGGTAGGGATTGTGCCTGCTAGAATTACGCGGATTTCTTGCCGGAGCCGCGGTGTATGCGATTATCAGGAGTCGGCCGTCGCCACCGCGTGATGGCTTACGGCGGGAGCCTGGTCTCCGCACGCCGCTTTATTTCGGCGCCCGAGCCCCGCCCTCGCCGCCCTTAGTTGTGAAAAACGTCTAGCAGAACAAGACAGTTTGCTCAGGGAATCCGGGCCGCGAGTTGTATTGTATTACCGTGTAATACAAAAAAGTCTTCGTCTTCCAGCCCGCCCGCGGCGCGGCTGGAAGGCCACAGGAGGGTGACCCTTCGTGTCTACGGATCGCTTTGCCGAGGGGCTGGCCGTCCGGCGCGCCGTGCTGGGGGAGGAATACGTGAACCGCTCGCTGGCGCAGGCCGACGAGTTCACCAAGCCCCTCCAGGAGCTCGTGACGGAATATTGCTGGGGCACGGTGTGGACCCGCCCGGGGCTGTCCCGGAAAACGCGGAGCCTCATCAACGTGGCCATGCTCAGCGCGCTCAACCGGCCGCACGAGCTGAAGCTGCACGTCAAGGGGGCGCTGCGCAACGGTTGCACGAGAGACGAAATCCGGGAGGTCCTCCTGCAGGTGACGATTTACTGCGGCGTACCGGCCGGTGTGGACAGCTTCCGCGCGGCGGTGGAGGCCTTCAGGGAAATGGAGCGGGAAGCCACGGCGTAACGCCGGGTACGGCCTTCGCGCCGGTTTCGAGAACATGAGGTGTTAGCACCTATGCTGCAGACGAAGTGAGATGTTTACAATTATAGACAAAGACGAAAACTCGCCGGCGCCCTCCCGGCGGCGCGGGGCGTCCGGCATGAACCGCCGTGAGCTCTAAGCGCCCGACGGCCGGTATTCGAGGAGGAGCACGATGACCACGAAGGATGACAGCACCATGCTGACGGCCGAGGAGCGGCTCATCCTGGCCCGCAAGCACGCGGAGGCGGCCATCGTCGCCTTGGCGTGGAAAGACGAGGCGTTCCGGAGCAGGCTGCTGGCGGACCCCAAGGCCGCCTTGACCGCCGTCGGCATCCGGTTGCCCGACGATGTGGAAATCCGCGTGCGGCTCGAGGCGCCCGGGGCATGGGAACTGGTGCTGCCCGCCAGCCCCCGCGAAGGCGGGGCGTTGAGCGAGGAGGACATGGTGGCCATTGCCGGTGCCGGCCTGGGGTATCACCCGTCGCAGGAACCCGATCCCTCCACCTGAGAGGGGAGGGTCGCAGACCGCCGGCAACGAGCCGTGGTGTTTAGGCCGGCGGCTCCGCCGGGTACCGCACAGCCTGCACAGGGCGCCGGGGCGGGCTTACGCCGGCGGCAGCAGGCGCAAGGCCGCGACGGGCACCAGCAGCCGGACGCGGCGCCCCACGTGCTGGGCGGCGGTTTGAGCCGCGGCGCCGAACACGGCCGCGATCCACGGGCTGCCCTCCACCTGGAGCTTCACCAGGGACCGCTCGCCGCCGAAAATGACGTCGACGATAACGGCTGGGGCGGCCAACACCGCGGCAGGTTGGGGGGAGCCGGTACCCGGCGCGGGGCGCCCGGAGGGCCCGACTGCGGCGGGCGCAGGGGGCAGGTGTTGGACGGTCAAGGGGCTCGAGCCGATGCCGGTCTCGTCTTCGACCAGTTGCAGCCAGACGGCCTCCGGCCGCACCAGGGCCCGGAAAGAGCCATCGGGCAGCCCCGCCGCCTCGGCCAGGGCCGCTTTGGGTACGCGGCCGAAGGGGCCGCAATCGAGTACGTCGCCCGCCACCCGCACCGTCAGGAAATTCCCCCGGCCGATGAAGCCGGCCACAAAGGCGGTTTGGGGCCGGTCATACAACTCCCACGGCGTGCCGATCTGTTCCAGCCGGCCCGCGTTCATGACCGCGACCCGGTCGGCGATGGCCAAGGCTTCCTCCTGGTCGTGGGTGACCAGGATCGTGGTGATGCCCAGCCGGCGCTGGGTTTCCCGCAGCTCCTCCCGGAGCCGGACGCGGATGGCCGCGTCCAGCGCCGACAGCGGTTCGTCCAACAGCAGCGTCTTGGGCCGCGGGGCGAGGGCCCGCGCCAGGGCCACCCGCTGCTGCTGCCCGGCGCTGAGCTGGTCGGGGCGCCGGCCGGCCAGCTCGCTCAAACCCACCATGGCCAGCATCTCCTGCACCCGGCGCGCCCGCTCGGCGCGCGGCACCCCCCGGCGTTTCAAGCCGTACTCCACGTTGCCGGCCACGCTCATGTTGGGAAACAGCGCGAACTGCTGAAAGACAAAGCCCACGTCCCGCCGCTCCGGCGGCAGCGCCGACACGTCCCGGCCATGGATGAACACCCGCCCCGCGTCGGGCTGCTCCAGGCCCGCGATGAGGCGCAAGAGCGTCGTCTTGCCGCAGCCGGACGGCCCCACGACGGCCACCAGTTCCCCGTCCGCCACCGTAAGGCTGACGCCGTCCACGGCGGCCACCGGGCCGAAGCGCTTGACCAGGCCGCTGACGGCCACGCCCGGCTCGCGGGCGGCAACGACGGGATTATGCACCGGCGGTTCCCCCTTGCCGGCGGCGCACCCAGGCGGCGAACCCTTCCGCGAGCAGGAAGACGCCGCCCGTCACGCCCATCAGCAGCACGGCCATCGCGGACGCGCTCTGGAAATCCCGCGCCGCCAGGAAGCGGTACACGCTCACGGGCATGGTCCCCTGATCGGGGCGCGCCAGCATGAGGGTGGCGGACGTTTCGCTGACGCTCAGGCCAAACGACAGGGCAAAGGCCACGACCAGCCCGGTCAGGGCCATGGGCAGCTCCACGTCCACAAAGGCGCGCCAGCGCCCGGCGCCCAGGGTGCGGGCCGCCTCGATGAGCCGCGCGTCGATCCCCTGCAGCACCGGACGGAAGGCCCGCACCACAAAGGGAAACGCCAGCACCGCATGGACCAGCGGGATGCGCAGCCCCTGGGGCACGAACGCCAGCGGGCCGCGGAAGGTGACCGCCAGGCCGTAGGCCAGAGCCACCGACGACACCGCGATGGGTGCCAGCGACAGTGTTTCCGCCAAAGGCAGCCGCCGACCGATGAACCGTACCGTCCCGTAGACGAAGCCGGCGCCTGCCACCAGAGCGATGGAGGCGGCCACCGCCGCGAAGCGCAGGCTGTTTTGGATGGTGAGCATGGGCGGTGCGCCCAGGTGGAAGTCGTGCCCGGCCGTGACGATCCGCTCATAGGCCGCCAGGGAAACGCCCCCCGCCGGGGCGTGCAGCGAGTCCGCCACGATGCTGACCATGGGGCCGCCAAAGTAGACGGCCAGCGCCGCCAGCAGCACCCACAGCCACGCATCGCGGGGCTTGCTCCCCAACGGCCGCGGCCGGCGCGCCCGGGCCGAGGCAAAGAGGTACGGCGCCCGGCCTTCCAGGCGCAGGAAGACGTAGGCGAACACGAGCGACACACCCGCCTGGATGGCCGCGAGGGCGGCGGCCATCTCGTAGTCCAAGAGCACCCGCATCAGGGTAAAGATCTCCACCTCCAGCGTGGAGAAGCGCGCCCCGCCCAAAGACAGCACGATGGGGAAGCTCATGAAGCAGTAGATGAAGGCCAGGACCGCCCCGCTGAGCACGCCGGGGGCCAGCGCCGGCAGCGTCACGTCCCGGAACACCGCCCAAGGCCCCGCCCCCAGTGTGCGGGCGCTCTCCTCCAGGGCCGGGTCCAGCCGCTCCCATGCGCCTTGGGTCAGCCGGGCAACCAGGGGGCCGTTGTAGAAAGCGTGGGCCAGCACGATGGCCCATAGCGTGTGCAGCACCCGCACCTTGAAGCCGAACAGGGCATCCAGGGTTTCGTTGAGCCAGCCGTTGGTGCCGTACATGACGAGGAAACCCAAGGCGACGGTGATCGTCGGCATGACGAACGGCACCATCACGAGGCACGACACCAAGGTCTTGCCGGGGAACGACCGGTTGGCCAGCAGGTACCCCAAGGGTACACCGATGGCGACGCTCAAGGCCGCCGACAGGAACGCCTGCCAGGCGGTGAACCGGAGCAGGCCCAGGATGTAGGAATCGGTGAGCAGCGCGGCGAAACGGGCCAGCGACAACGCGCCGCCGGCCTGCTGATCCCGGAAGCCCGCCACCAGCGCGGCGCCGATGGGGAAATAGAATGCGAAGGCCAAGAGGAGCGC
>DATCKT010000322.1:0-20253 GCA_036562195.1 Limnochordales bacterium | reverse complement strand
GTTGCTGGTCATCGTGTTGGCGACCGGCGTGTCGTTTGCCCAGCCGTTTACGATTGGTCTCAGCAACGGGTTCATCGGCAGCGAATGGCGCACCCAGATGATCGAGAACTTCCAGCAGGCCGCCGCCGAGTACCAGGCCCGCGGGCTCATCGACCGGGTGATCATCCAAAGCGCCGATGTGGACATCAACGGCCAGATCCAGCAGATCCGCAACATGATCGCGGCCGGCGTCGACGCCATCATCATCAACCCCAACTCCCAGACGGCGCTGGACCCGGTCATTGAGGAAGCGGCCATGCGCGGCATCATCGTCATCGCCATCGACCAGGCCGTAACCAGCCCGGACGCCCTGAACGTGGTCATCGACCAGTCCGAGTGGGCGCGCATCTCGGCGCGCTGGCTGGTGGAGCAGCTGGGCGGCCGGGGCAACATCGTGGCCATCAACGGCTTGGCGGGCCACCCGGCCAACGAGGACCGCTGGGACGGCGCCAGCGAAGTGTTCGCCGCGGCTCCCGGCATCAACGTGCTGACCATGACCCACGCCAACTGGGACCAGGCCACCGGTCAGCAGGTGATGGCCAACTTGCTGGCGACCTATCCCAACATCGACGGTGTCTGGGTCCAGGACGGGATGGCCGAAGGGGCGCTGCGGGCCATCCTGGCCAGCGGCCGGCCGCTGCCGGTGATGACGGGCGAGGCCCGCGTCGGCTACCTGCGCCTCTGGAACGAGCTGCGGGAGAGCCGGGGCTTCAACACCATCGGCGTGGTGAACCCGCCGGGCGTCGTCGTGTCGGGCCTGCACATCGCCATGCACCTGCTGCAAGGGCGTGAGCTGCGGCCGGATGTGCTGCAGGGCAACACCCTGTTCGTGCCCATCCCGTACGCGGTAACGGAGGAGAACTTCGAGGAGATCTGGGAGCAGTTCAAGGACCGGCCCGACAGCTACGCCCTGGACGGCTGGCTGACGGAGGAGCAAGCGCGGAGCTACTTCAAGTAGGCGCTTGGGAGAAGGGGAGGCGCGGGGTGCGCCCCGCACCTCCCCTTTCGCCGGCACGAGCGGGTCCTGTCGCGGGGAGTGTCGCGGGTGGCCTATCTGACCATGTCCGGGGTCCATAAGCGCTTCGGCGGCGTCATCGCCCTCAACGGGGCGCACTTGTCCGCGGAAAAGGGCGAAGTGCACGCGTTGCTGGGTGCGAACGGCTCGGGGAAGAGCACCCTGAGCAAGGTGCTGACCGGCGTCGTCGCCCCGGATCAGGGCCGCATCGAGATCAGCGGCCAGGAAGTGCGGATCACCGGCCCCCAGGACATGCGCAAGTACCGCATCGCGGCGGTGTACCAGGAATTGAGTCTCATCCCCCAGCTCACGGGGATGGAGAACATCCTGTTGGCCTACGAGCCGACGAAGCCCCTCGGTTTCATCGACCGCAAGGCCCTGGAGCGATCAGTGCTGGAGGTGGCCGCCCGGTTTGAGCAGGCGCTGGGCCGTCGCATCGATCTCCACCGGCCCGTGGAAACCTTGTCGCCCGGGGACCAGCAGCTGATCGAGGCCTACAAGGCCCTGGCCCGCAAACCCGAGATCCTCATTTTGGACGAAGCCACCGCCTCGCTGCGCCAGGCCGAGGTGGAGGCCCTCTTCCAGGTAGTGCGCGAACTGCGCGACGCGGGCGTGCTCATTCTCTTCATTTCCCACCGCTTCCGCGAGGTGTTCGACCTGTGCGACCGGGCCACCGTACTGCGCAACGGGCAGACGGTCGGCACCGTGAACCTGGCGGACGTGACGGAGCGGGACCTGGTCAACATGATGGTGGGCCGCGGCGCCGTCCCGGACGTGCGCCAGAAGGCGGCCACGCCGCCCCGGGACGAGATTGTGCTGCGGGTCAAGGACTTGACCGGCCCGCGCCTGCATGGAGTTTCCTTTGAACTGCGGGCCGGCGAGGTGTTGGGCTTGGGCGGGCTCCAGGGACAGGGCCAGGCGGAGCTCCTGCGGGCGCTGTTCGGCGCGGAGCCCGTCACAGGCGGCGAGATCGAGGTGGCCGGCCGGCGGGTCACCCTGCGCCACCCCCAGGACGCCGTGGGCCACGGGTTGGCCCTGGTGCCCGGCAACCGGGCCCGGGAGGGGCTGATGCTGGGCCGTCCCATCCTGGAGAATCTGACCATCGCCAGCATGCGGCGGCGGCAGAACGGTCCCGGTTTCTTGATTGCCCGGCGGGAGAGGGAAGCGGCCCAGGGGGCCGTGCGGTCCCTGGAGATTAAAGTCGGCGATCTTTCGGATCCCGCGTCCACGTTGAGCGGCGGCAACCAGCAGAAAGTGGTCGTCGGCAAGTGGCTGCTCAACAAGCCCCGCATCATCTTGATGGACGACCCGACCAAAGGCGTCGATGTGGGCGCCAAAGGCGAGCTGTACAAGATCGTCCGGGAGCTGACCGCCGAGGGCGTCAGCGTCATCTTGAACTCCAGCGAGAACATGGAGCTGCTCGGCTTGAGCCACCGGGTGCTGGTCATGTACGAGGGCACCATCGTCGACGTGCTGGAGGGCGACGACCTGAACGAGAACCGTCTGGTGGCCGCCGCCATGCGGGTGGCGCAGCCGGCGTGAGCGGCGCGGGAGGGAAGCGCTCGTTGGCGAGCATGGGCATCGAGAGGGCCGAGCGGCGGTTGTGGCAAGCCATTTGGGACCGCCTGCGGGTGCCCACGTGGGTGAGCTACGCGCTGCTGGCCGTCACCGTCGCTGTAAACGCGTCCTTGCAGCCGTTCTTTTTCACGCTGTACAACATCCAGGCCAACTTGAACACCTTCGTGCCGCTGGTGGCCGCCGCGGTGGGCCAGACCCTCATCATCCTCGGCGGCGGCATCGACCTGTCGCTGGGCGCCATCATCACGCTGGTGGACGTAGTGGTCGTCACGCTGATGGAGGGCAGCATGGAGCGGGTGCCCGCGGCCCTCCTGGCGGGCCTGCTCGTCGGCGGCCTGGCGGGGCTCATCAACGGGATCCTGGTCGCGTACGTCCGCCTGCAGCCCATCGTGGCCACCTTTGCCACCAGTTTCGTCTGGTCCGGCTTGGCCCTGTGGGTCATGCCCCGGCCGGGCGGCGCGGTGCCCAGGGCGTTTTACCGGGGCTACCGGGACGTGTTTCTGGGCGTGCCGGTGGCGGCGTGGATCATCCTGGGCATCATCCTTCTGTGGCTCATCATCAAGCGCCACCGCATCACCCGCTACATCCTGGCCGTGGGCGGCGATGAGCGGGCCGCGTACGCGTCCGGAGTGCCGGTGAGCAAAGCCAAGGTCATGAGCTACCTGCTGGGCGGCTTGTTCGCCGGGCTGGCGGGCCTTGGCATCGTGGCCAACACCGCGTCGGGCGACCCCTATGTGGGCGGCCCGATTACCCTGCAGTCCATCACCGCGGTGGTCATCGGCGGCACGCGGCTTTCCGGCGGGGCCGGCGGGGCGGGCGGCTCCATCGCCGGCGCCATGATCCTGAGCCTGATCGGCAACATCGTCTTCTTTGCCAACGTCGGGTCCCACTACCAAGAGCTCATCAACGGCGCCATCGTCGTGCTCGCGTTGGCGCTGGCGGGCATACCGGCCTTGAGGAGGCGAAGCGCATGAGCGAGCCGGCGCAACTTATGTTGGAAACCCAGGGGAGCCGGCTGGGCCGCCGCCCCCTCAACCCGGTGCTGATCGCGTTTATCATCGCGGTGCTGCTGTTTGTGGTGGGCGAGTTGGTCTCGCCCGGGTTCGCGGCCTATTCGCAGATCATCAATGTCCTCCGGGTGTCCTCCTTCTTGGGGATCATCGCCGCCGGACAGACCCTGGTGATCTTGTCCGGAGGCGAAGGCGTGGACTTGTCGGTGGGCGCCATCGTCACCTTCGGCGCCATCATCGCGTCGCGCGTCATCGACGGGCAAGACGCCCTGGTACTGTGGGGACTGGCGCAAGCGCTGGCCGCAGGGCTCGCGCTGGGCGCGATCAACGGCATCTTGATCGCCTACCTGCGGGTGCCGCCGCTAATCATGACCCTCGGCATGGCCAGCGTGGTGAAAGGCCTTATCCTCGTCTACACCCGGGGACAGCCCAGCGGGCGGGCGGCGCCCATCATGGTGCGGCTGGTATCGCAGGAGACCATCTTCGGCATCCCGGGCATCTTGTGGATCTGGCTGCTGTTGACCATCGTGCTCACGTTGGTCTTGCGCCAGACCACCTTCGGGCGCTCGGTGTACGCCCTGGGCGCCAACCGGCGGGCCGCCTTTCTGTCCGGCATCCCCGTCAAGCGCATGGTGGTGGCCATCTACAGCCTCAGCGGCTTTTTGTCCGCCCTGGGCGGCTTCTTTTTCCTGGGCTACACCGAGTCCGTGTTCCTGAACCTGGGCGACCGCTACGTGCTGCCTTCGGTGGCGGCCGTGGTGGTGGGCGGCACGTCGCTGGCCGGGGGCGCCGGGGGCTACGTGGGCACCGTGGTGGGGTCCATCGTGCTGACGGTCCTGCAGAGCGTGCTGGTCACGCTGCGCATGGAAGAGTCGGGGCGGCAGATCGTTTACGGGCTCGTGCTGCTGGCCCTGCTGGCCGCCTACGGCAGGCAGTACCGGCTGAGGCAGTAGCCGCTGCACAAGCGGCCTGCCGCAGCCGCTCAAGGAGGAGACACGGACAGTGGGCAAGCGCATCGGCGTCGGCATCGTCGGGAGCGGGTTCATCGCCAACTTCCACGTCCGCAGCTGGCAAGGGGTGCGGGACGGCGACATCGTGGCCATCGCGGCCCGCAACCCGGTGACGGGGCCGCAGCTGGCCGACTTGTGCCGGCAGCTGGGCGTCGGCGATCCCAAGGTGTATAGCGACGTAAGGCCCATGGTGCGGCAGAGCGACGTGGACGCGGTTTGGGTGACGGTGCCCAACCACATCCGCGTGGAAACCGTGGAGGCCATCGTCGAGGAAGTGAAGGCCGGCCGCTCCAACGTGAAGGCCATCGCGATGGAGAAACCCCTGGCCCGCAATGTGCGGGAGGCCAAGCGCATCCTGCAGCTGGTGGAAGAGGCGGGCCTCCTGCACGGGTATTTGGAAAACCAAGTTTTCGCGCCGTCGGTGGTGCGGGGCCGGGACATCATCTGGCGGCGCGGGGCGGCGTTGGCCGGCCCGCCGTACCTGGCCCGGGCGGCGGAAGAGCACTCGGGGCCCCATATGCCGTGGTTTTGGCGGGGGTCGCTGCAGGGCGGCGGCGTGCTCAGCGACATGATGTGCCATTCGGTGGAGGCGGCCCGGTTTCTCTTGACGCCGCCGGACCGGCCCGACTACCTGCGGCCCCTGACGGTCACGGCCACCATCGCGAGCCTCAAGTGGTCCCGGGACCATTACGCCCAGCTGCTCAAGGACAACACCGGCGGGCAGGTGGACTACCGCCGGGCGCCGGCGGAGGACTACGCCACCATGGAAGTGGTGTACGAGACGGCCGACGGCCACCTGGTGGTGAGCCAGGCCACCACGTCGTGGAGCTACGTGGGGCCCGGCCTGCGGCTGACCTTTGAGCTGCTCGGTCCTGAGTACTCCCTCTCCATCAACACGCTGGAACCGGAGGGGAAGCTGTTCTTGAGCCGCGCCGTCCAGGGTCCCGCGGGCGAGGACCTGGTAGAGAAGCAGGCGGCGGAGCAGGGCCAGATGCCTTTCATCGGCGACGAAGCCCACACCTACGGCTACACCGCCGAAAACCAGCACATGACCACCGCGTTTGCCCAGGGCCGCCTGCCGCGGGAGACCTTCCGGGACGGCCTGCTGGTGACGCAGCTGCTCATGGCCGGCTACAAGTCGGCGGAGCTGGGCGTCACCATGCGCTTCAACCCCGACAACCTGGACGAGTTTGTGCCCCTGGTGCAGCAGGAGCGCTGGAACCCGCGGCAGCTGGTGGAGCGGGCTCGGGAGGCGTAACGGCGGCCGCCGGCCCGGCCCGCGGCGCCGGCATGCCGCACCCCGGGTTCTGCTCCCCACGCTCGGCGCCCCGACGAAATCGCGCACGCCGCCTTCGGGTGCCGGGGCGGGAGGACATTTGCCAGTTTTGGGGCCATATGTCGGCTCTGGGAATGGGACATCGTCCCCGGCCCGCCCATGGAGCAACGTCCCTGGCGGGCCATGCCCCCCGAACGGTACGATGAAGCTGCCGGAGGATTCCGGTGAGTGTCGTGCAGGGGGTGCGCAAGCATGAAGGTGCGGGACGTGTACACCCAGGGAGCCGTCGTCGTGTCGCCGCGTACGTCCATCGCCGAGGCGCGGCGAAAGATGGAGGAGCATAAGATCCGCCGCCTGCCGGTGGTGGACGGGGACAAGCTGGTGGGCATCGTCACGCAGATGGACCTCTTGCGGGCGATGCCGTCCGTGGCCACCAGCCTCTCGGTCTGGGAGATCAACTACCTGCTGGACAAGGTCCGGGTCGAGGAGATCATGACCCGCGCCGTGCTGACGGTGGAGCCGGACACGGACCTGGCGGCGGCGGCCAAGCTGATGATCGAGCGCAAGATCGGCGGCCTGCCCGTGGTGGAAGATGGGAAGGTCGTCGGCGTCATCACCGAGTCCGACATCTTCCGGGCGCTGGTGCGGATCCTGGAAGCCCAGGGCGCGCAGGCGGCGGTCGGGGCCAACGCCTGAGCCGGCACCGGAAGCGGGTGCCGCCGGGGCAAGTCCGAGAGCCCGCACGGGCTCCCAAGGCCCGGGCAAGAGCGCCCGGGCCTCAACGCGCTTGGGGCGCGCCAAGACTTGCCTTTGCCTCCAGGTTGTACGCATCTTGACGATTCATCACAGCAATCGTATGGTAAGAAGTGTTCGCGGAAGAGCTTGATGCGTTGGAGCGCGGCCGGTGCCGTGGGAGGCCCGGAGCGCTTTTTTGACTGGTTGCGGCGTTGGCGACGTCTTGGTCCTACGCGTGTTGTTGGACGCGTGCGCTGTTTTGCCCGCGGGCGCGTTCGTCGTGTTCGGCTCGATATGCGGAGGGATCGGCCATTGCGGGCCCGCCTGTTGTGGATCGTGTTACCCATTTTGCTCGTGGCCGGGGTGGCCGCGTGGTGGTTCACCCGGGGGACTGACGGCCCTGCCGGGCAGCCGGTGGTGTCGACGGGAACGCCCCCCGCGGCGCCGGGAGCCGCCGGCGGCACCGCCGACGGCACCGGTGGTGGTGCCGGCACCGCGACGGGCATCGGTCCGGCGGTCGGCGCGCCCGAGATTGTGCCTGTTCGCGCAGTCACAATCTCCGAGGCCGCCTTAGGGCGCAGCGTGGTGGTGACCGGCAGCGTGCAAGCCAACCGCGAGGTCACCCTGGTGGCCAAGGTGCCCGGAACGGTGCGCTGGGTGGCCGGCGATGCGGGCGCTCGCGTCGAAGCGGGCCAGCCGGTGGTGGAGCTGGACGACACGGAACTGCGCCTGGCCCTGGAGCAGCGGCGGGCGGCGCTCGTGGCGGCCGAAGCGCAGCTGGCGCGCCTTTTGGCGGGTGCCACCGAAGAGGAGCTGGCCCAGGCCCGCGTCGCGGTGGCCCAGGCCCAGGCGACGTTGGACCGGGTTTCCGAGACGCTGGCCCGGTATGAGGTGCTCTACCGGGAGGGCATTATCGCGGAGGACGCGATCGAGGCGGTGCGCACGGAGCACGAGATGGCGCGCCTGCAGCTCGAAGCGGCCCAGCTGCGCCTGGCCATGATTGAACGGGGCGCGACGCAGGAAGACATACGGGCTGCCGAAGCCCAGGTGCAACAGGCCCGGGTGGCCGTGCAACTGGCGGAGCAGCAACTGGCCGACGCGAGCATCCGGGCGCCCTTCACGGGGTTGCTGGCCAGCCGGCCGGCCGTAGTGGGCAGCTTGGTCGCGACGGGCACGCCGGTGGCGGTACTGGTGGACATTGACCGGGTGATCGTCGAGGCCGGTTTCAACGAGCGGGAGGTCAACGGCTTGTCTGTCGGCCAGCCCGTCCGAGTGTGGGTGGACGCGTTGGGCAGCGAGGCGTTCGTCGGCACCGTCGTTGCCGTCTCGCCGGTCGCCGACCGCACGAGCCGCACCTTCCCTGTGCGTTTCGCCATAGAGAACCCGGACCACCGCCTGAAGCCCGGCATGGTGGCGCGGGTGGAGGCGGAAGTGGAACGGGCCGCGGCGGGGCCGGTCGTGCCGCGCGCGGCGGTGTTCACGCGCGGCGGGCGGAGCGTCGTGTACGTGTTGGAGGAAACCGGTGCCGGCGATGTGGTCGTGCGGGAGACCCCGGTGACGCTGGGGTTTGAGGCCGGCGATCAGGTGGCCGTCACGGCAGGGCTGGCCCCGGGGGTTCGGGTCGCGCTGCCCGAATCGGGCGTGTTTTTGCGGGACGGCGCCCGCGTGCGGGTGATCCAGGAGGAGCGCTAACGTGTCGATTCCGGCGTTGTCGGTGCGGCGGCCCATCGCCAGCCTCATGATCATCGTCGCCATGCTCATCTTGGGCGGAGTTGCGTTGACGCGCATGCCCGTCGCCCTGTTGCCCGACCTGAACTTTCCGGCGGCCGTGGTCATCACCAACTACGAGAACGTGGGGCCCCAGGAGGTGGAGGCCCTCGTCACCCGCCCCATCGAGGAAGCTATGGCCACCGTGCGCAACGTGCGCCGGGTGACCTCAACGTCGTCCCCGGGCTCTTCCACGGTGGTGGTGCAGTTCAACTGGGGCACCGACATGGACTTTGCCGCCCTGGAGATGCGGGAGCGGCTGGACTTGATCCGCGACTTCCTGCCCGCCGGCGTCAGCCAGCCCCAGGTGTTCCGCTTCGACCCGTCCCTGCAGGCCATGTTCCAGTTCAACGTGGGCGGCATGGAGGATCTGGCCAGCCTGCGGCAGTTTGTGGACGACCGCATCAAGAACCGGCTGGAGCGCATCGAAGGCGTCGCCCAGGTCAACGTCATGGGCGGCATGGAGCGGGAGATCCGGGTCGAGATCGACCAGTCCCGGCTGGACGCCTGGGGGCTGTCGGTGGAGACCGTGCGGCAGGCCCTCGCGGCGGGCAACTTGACGCTCCCGGTGGGCCGGGTGACGGCCCAGGGCCGGGAACTCAACGTCCGCACTGTAGGCGAGTTTACCGACCTGGACCAGATCCGAAACACGGTGGTCTACGCCGGCCCCGCGGGCGTCGTACGCGTGGGCGACGTGGCCCGCGTCGTGGACGGCTACAGCGAGGAGCTGATGACGTCCCGGCTGAACGGGCAGCCCAGCGTTGCGGTGACCATCCAGCGGGAAGCCCAGGCCAACACCGTGGTCGTATCCGACCGAATCTTGAAGGAGCTGGAACGGCTGCGGGCCGAGCTGCCCGAGCTCACGTTCCAGGTGGTCTGGGACGAAGCGGAGTTCATCCGCCAGTCCATCCAGGCCGTGGTGGACAACGCGCTTCAGGGCGCGCTCATCGCCATGGCGGTGCTGTACTTCTTCCTGCGGTCGTTGGGCCCCACGCTGATCATCGGCAGCTCCATCCCCGTGGCCGGCTTGGCCACGCTGTTCTTCCTATACCTGATGGATGTATCCCTCAACATGCTCTCCCTGGGCGGCCTCGCCCTGGGCGTCGGAATGCTGGTGGACAACGCGATCGTGTCGCTGGAGAACATCTTCCGCCATCGGCAGATGGGCAAGCCGCCGGAGCAGGCGGCCATCGAGGGCGCCGATGAGGTGGGCTTGGCGCTGGGCGCCTCCACCCTGACGACGGTGGCGGTGTTCCTGCCCATCGTGTTCGTGGGCGGCATTGCGGCTGAACTTTTCACCGACCTCTCTTTGGCGGTGGCGATCTCGCTCCTCATGTCCCTCCTGGTGGCGGTGACGTTCGTGCCGATGATGGCCGCCCGGGTGCGCATGCGGATCCCCGAGGGCATTGACGGGGACGAGGACGGCGAGGCCACCGCGGCCGCGGGGCCGATGGGACAGGGCGCTGGCGGGAGCGCCGGCGGCGGCGTCCGTAGAGGCTCCGGCGGCAAGGTTGTGCGCAAGAGCGCGTTTGACCGGGCGCGGGACGGCTATGCCCGTCTGCTTCGTTGGCTATTGGGCCACCGTTGGGTGGCGGTGGCGGTCATAACGGTGTTCCTGGCCTCGGGGTTCGTTCTCGCCCCCCGGCTGGGACAGGAGTTCCTGCCCGTGACCGACACGGGTGAGATCTCCGTGCGGGTGCGCATGCCGTATGGCACCGTCCGCGAGCAGACGGACGCGGTGGTGCGCCGGATCGAAGAGTTCGTGTCGACGTTGCCCGACGTGGACACCGTGTTTTCGTCGGTGGGCAGCCGCGACGGCAGCGGCAACGAAACTGGCGTGATGCTGGTCAGCCTGGTCGAGCGGTCGCAGCGCCACCGAAGCACGGAGGAGATCGTGGAGCTCATCCGCCAGTTCGGCGCCGGTTTCCCCGAGGCCGAAGTGAGCGTGGCCATGCAGAATCCGTACACGGGCGGCGGCGAGGGCGGCGGCGCCCCCATCGTGCTGCGCCTGCGGGGCGAGAATCTGGACCAGCTAAAGGAGATCGCCGAGGCGGTGGCGGCCCGGGTGGCCTCGATCCCGGGCACGCGCGAGGTCGAGGTGTCGACCCGCGAGGGCCGGCCGGAGCTGCAGGTGGTGGTTGATCGGGAGCGGGCAGCCCGCTACGGCCTGACGGTGGCGCAGATCGCGTCCAGCCTGCGGACGGCGGTGGACGGAGCGGTGGCGACGCGGTACCGGCCCGACGCAGGGGGCACCGAGATCGACGTGCGGGTGCAGCTGGCCCGCGAGTGGCGGGAGAACCTGGGGTCGCTGGAGCGCCTGCTGATCCCGACCCCGCTAGGTTTCAACGTGCCGTTGTACGACGTGGCCCGCCTCGTGCCCGGAACGGCGCCGGTGAGCATCGACCGCGAAGACCAGGCGCGGGTGGTGCGGGTCTATGCCCACTTGCTCGATCGGGATCTGGGCAGCGTGGTCGCAGACATCATCCGGGAGCTGGAAGCCATGGATCTGCCGAGCGACGTGGAGTGGGCCTTCGGCGGCGACACCATGGAGATGGAAGAGGCCTTCGGCAGCCTCGGTTTTGCCCTGATCCTGGCCGTGGTGCTCATCTACATGATCATGGCCGCCCAATTTGAGTCGCTCATGCACCCGCTAGTGATCATGTTCACGGTGCCGCTGGGCTTCATCGGCGTCGTGTGGGGGCTGGTGCTCACCGGCACGCCCCTCAGCGTGCCGGCGCTCATCGGGATCATCTTGCTGGCGGGTATTGCGGTGAACAACGGCATCGTAATGATCGACTACATCAACCAGTTGCGGCGCAGGGGCATGGACCGGCTGACGGCGCTGGTCACCGGCTGCCCGACCCGCCTGCGGCCGGTGGCCATGACGACGCTCACGACGGTGCTGGGCATGATTCCGTTGGCCTTGGGCCAGGGCGAGGGGTCTGAGCTGCAGGCGCCCATTGCCATCGTCGTCATCAGCGGCTTGTCGGTCTCGACGCTTCTAACGCTGGGATTCGTGCCGGTCGCCTACAGCTTGGCCGACGACTTGGGCCAGTGGCTCGCGCGGGTGCTGGCCGGCCTGCGGCGGGGCGGCTCGGCGAAGGCCCCGGCCGGAGCTGGCACGCCGGGCGAGATCCCGCCGCCCCGGCGTGACGAAGCGGCCGATCCCGTGCGGTGACGGGCGTCGGCGCGTGGCTGGCGAGGGCAGACGGCGGTGAGGAAGGTTTCAAGCGGACCGCCAATGGATTGGCGGGGTCTGGGGGGTAGCGGTATGAAGGGCCTGCGCAGTGGATCGGTGAGCGTGTTGGGCGCCTTGCTGGTGCTGTCGCTCATGCTCGCGGCGGCACCGGCGGGAGCGGCGGATTCCGAGGCGGCGGTGACCGTAACGGGCGGGGCGCCCGCGGGCGCAGGGGCGGCCGGCGGCCCGGTGGCCGGGGTTTCCGGCGGTGTGAACAGCGAAGAGGTGCTCCGGCTGGATCTGCGCCAGGCGGTGGAGCTGGCGCTGGCCCACAACGTGGAGCTGGCGCTCGCGCGGCAGGAAGTGGAGGCGGCCCAAGTGGCCTTGGCCCAAGCGGAAGCCATGAGGCTCATCAATCCCTCGCCCACGGTGCTGCTGCAGGCCGAATCGGGGCTGGCGCTGGCCCGGCGCAACCTGGCGCTGAGCCAGCAGCGGGTGGCCTTCGCGGTGGAGAGCGCCTACTACGACGTCCTGCGCCTGCAAAACCTCCTGGCGGTGCTGGACGACGCCATCGGCGCGGCCCGGCGGCAGCTGGCGGTCGCCGAGAGCCGGCACCGCACCGGTGTGGCCACGCAGATCGACGTGCTGCGGGCCCAAACGTCCCTCATGCAGGTGGAAGCCGACCGGGCGCAGGCCGCGGACAACCTGGCTCTCGCCCTGAACCGGTTTCGCCAGACCGTGGGGCTCGCGCCGGAGACGGTCGTGGAGCTGGACGAAACCGTGCTCAGCTATGAGCCGGTGAACATCACGCTGGAAGAGGCCTTGGCCGAGGGCTTGGCCAACCGGCTGGAGCTGGCGCAGGTGCGCCTCAGCGTCGAAGTGGCCGAGAAGGAACTGGAGCTGGCCACTAACGACTACACCCCCGAACTCAACCGGGTGCAGGCGGCCATCCGCCTGGAGCAGGCGCGGCTGCAGCTGCGCCAGGCCGAGCAGGGGATCGCCCTCGACATCCAGCGGGCCTACAACGCGTTGCAGGACGCGCATCGGCGCCTGGCCGTGGCGGAGCAGCGCCTGAAAGAGATGGAGGAGAACTGGCGGGTGGTGCAGGCCCTGTTCGACGCCGGCATGGCCACGGATCTCGAGGTGCTGCAGGCCCAGACGGGGCTCACCGAAGCCCGCACGGGGGCCATCCACGCCGTGTTTGACTACAACGTGGCCCGGGCGGACTTCTTCCAGGCCATTGCCCGGGAGCTGACGGATCGATGATCCCGAGCCCGGCCCGGTACGCGGCGGGCGCCGGGGTGCGCCTAGGGTTGCGCCTAGGCACCGTTGGGCCCCGGGTCGCCGCGGTGCGCTTGCTGGCCGCCGTAGTGCTGGCTGCCGCCCTGGCTGTCGCAGGCCTCGGCATGGGCCCGTCGTCCACGGCTTGGGCCGCGGGCGCGGCGGCGGACATCGTCCACGAGTCCGCAGCGGGCGGGGCGGCAGCGCTGCCCGCCAGCGCCGGGGGGGCCGGTGAGTCAGCCACAGCGCCCGCCTCGGCCGCGGCGCCGGCGGATCCCGCAGAGCCCGTGGCGTATGACGCGGTGCGCGTTGTGGAGCGGGCGCTGGCGTACCACCTGGGCGTGCGGGCCGGCCAGTTGCAGTACTGGCTGGGACAAGCCCGGGCGGAGGAGGCCCGGAGCCAACTGCGGCCCTTCGTGTCCCTGGAGGCCAGCCCGTTTGGGTTCAGGGGACCGGTGACGCAGCAGGACAGCGACTTAGGCGGGCCCCAGGGCGCGGGGCAAAACATCGAGGGCTCTCAACTGCCCATGGGGCAAGGGGCCGTGACGGGAGTCGGCTACCGGGTGGCGGTGTCGGCGCGGGTGCCGGTGTGGCAGTCTTCCCTCCAGCGGGCGACCGGGACGCTGGCCGAGCTCGAGGGCGAGCAGGCCCGGGACGACGCGGAAACCGCCATCGGCATGGCCATCGTCCAGAGCCTCGAGGCTTACTACGGCGTGCTGCGGGCGGAGGCGGCGCGGCGGGTGGCCGCGGCGGCGCTGGCGGAGGCGGAGTACAAGAGCCGGGAGCAGGCCATCCGCATGGAGGTGGGCACCGCCACGGAAATGGACTGGCTGCAGGCCGAGGCGGAACGGCACCAGGCCCAGGCGGAACTGGTGCGGGCCGACGGGGAGCTGCTGGCTGCCCGCATGGCCCTCAACCAGAGTCTAGGCTACCCGTTGGAAACCGAGCTGCCCGTGGTGGAATGGACACCGCCTCCCTCCTGGCCGGACCTGGAGGAAGCGTTGCGCCTGGCCTCCGAGCGGGCGGAAGTGCAGAAGGCTCGCCGGGACCTGGAGCGGGCGCGAGCCGCGCAGTTGATCGCCCAGGAACAGTCGAAGCCGGTGCTGCAGCTGGTGGGCCGCTACCGTTGGCCGGTGGTGGAGCTCAACGTCAGCCTCGACCGCCACGGATACTTGGGGGCTTCGGTCTCGGCGGCGCAGCAGTTCGTCGATGGCCATGACATTGGGTCTCAAGCCTCCAACTGGATGGCGGGGGTCGAGCTGCGCTGGCCCTTGCTGGACGGCGACCAGCGCCGGGCGCAGCTGGCCCAGGCGGCCCTGCAGGTAGAGCTGGCCGCGCTGCAGCTGGAACAGCTGGAGCAGTCGACCCGCGCCGAGGTGATGGCCGCCCACGCTCGCCTGCTGGCGGCCACGGAGGCGCTCCGGGGAGCGGAGCAGGCGGTGCAGGCCGCACGGCGGGGCCTGGACATCGCGGAGCAGCTGCGAGCGGTGGGGGCCGCGACGACAGGGGATGTGCTCCGCGCGGAGACGGCGGTCGCCCGGGCCGAGCAAGCGCGGCTTGAAGCCGCCTACACCGTGACGCTGGCGCAGACGGCGTATCTCCGGGCCGCTGGAGTCCTCGTGTCCCACTGGCTGACCGTGGTCGGCGAGGACCTCGCGCTGGAGCAGCCAATGCCTTGACGGCCGGGCCATGCTGGGCCGTTCCCGCGGCCGCGCCTCCGGCCGTCAGCCGCCTCGCCCCTTCGCTTTATCCGACCCGGAGGATGGTATTTGGGAGGAAAATCCTGGACCATAGCGAAGGAAGCCACAGCATGCGACCTTCATAGAGAGCGTGAAGCTTCGTGCGTCGGGACAGCTTCCGGCTGGCTGTACTCGCTGTAACCACTGCGTTGCTGCCGCTGCTCTTCTTTGAATACATGGTCCGGCGCCCGGAGCTCGACCACAGCTTTCCTGCTCCCCTTGGACACTTCTACATCGTCTCCGCAGCCTCTTTGCTGGCCGGTTTGGCGGCCACCGCCGCCGGGCTGGCCGCGCAGCGCCAGCGCAATCTCCAGGTCATGTTCCTGTGCATGGCTTTCATGTCGGTGGGCTTCCTCTTCGCCTTGCACGGCCTGGCGACGCCCGGGTTTCTCCTGAATGTCACCGCGCTGCCCTCGTTGAGCTCGCCAGTGAGCCTGGTGGTCACGGCCCTCTGGATGACGGTCTCCACTGTGCCCACGGGGGCGCGGGCAGTCCGGTGGCTTTCCCGCTGGCACAGTGCGCTGGTCCCCACGTGGGCGGTGTTGCTGGTGTTGTTCATCGCGCTCAGTATGGCGTTCCCTCACTGGTGGGACGTGGGTGTGCCTTTGCAGCAGGGGCCGGTGGGCAGCGTCGTGACCGCGATCGCCATCGGCCTTTTTATCTGGACCGGTTTTAATTACTGGCAGGCGTACCGGGAGTCGGGGTTTCCCGTAGCGAAAGCGGTGGTCTACGCCAGCGGCTGGCTTGCGGTTTCCCTTTGGATCATGGTGCGCGGGCAGCTGTGGAACGCGAGCTGGTGGACGTACCACTTCTTGTTGCTGGGCGCCACGGCCGTCATGGCCTGGGGCGTGCTGCGGCAGTACGCCGAGGGCCGCTACCTCGCCGGCTCGGTGCGGGCGCTGTTTCGCTCGGACCCGCTGGCCCGGTTCGAAAGCGTCGTGTCCGACAGCGTGCGGGCGCTGGTGCTGGCCACGGAGATGCGGGACCCGTACACCGCCGGCCACAGCTACCGGGTGACGCTGACGGCGTTGCGGATCGGGGAGGCCATGGGCCTTAGCGCCGAGCAGCTGCGGGCGCTGGCCCAAGGGGGCCTCGTGCATGACGTGGGCAAGCTCCGGGTGCCCGACCACATCCTGAACAAGCCGGGGCCGCTGACGCCTGAAGAACGGCGCATCATCGAGGAGCACCCCGTCACGGGGTACGAGATGTGCAGCCGGCTGGGGTTCATGCCCGACGAGCTGGCCGTCATCCGCCACCACCATGAACGCTGGGACGGCCAGGGCTATCCCGACCGCCTGCGGGGTACGGAGATCCCCCTTCTCGCCCGGATTCTGGCCGTGGCCGACGTGTACGACGCGCTCACGTCCCGGCGCGCCTACCGGGAGCCGTGGACCCACGAACAGGCCCGGGAATATGTGCTGGCCAACGCGGGGACGCAGTTTGACCCGGAGTGCGTCGCGGTCTGGGCCCGGCTCATGGAAGCCGACCAGCAGGAGCAGTCCTCGGCGGCCCGCCTGCGCTTGCGGGAGGCGACGGAACAGTAACAGCAGGCGAGGTGGCGGGCCGGCGAGGCGGCGAGGTCTCGTGACTGGCGCCCGGTCGAGTTGTCGTTCTTTGACCGCTGGCCTCCTTTGCCGGCACCGTTTCCGGCCGCGCTCGCCTTAGGGGCGTTCCACCTGCGGCGCGGCGCCGGTTCTGCGGCGGGAGGCGCTCCGGCCCTGCCTGGCCCGGTTCGAGCCCCCTTGGCCATTGATCAATTCGATTCCATTGCGAGATCGCGGTGCGCCGGCCACGCGGGTTGAAGCTCCCCCGGGAAACCGTCATAATTGTTTTGGCGGGCTTTGACACTGTCAGGCTCCCCGGCGAAGAGCGCGGCGAACGCTCCTGCCCTGCCGGCGCGCCCGCGCTGCCGCGCCTGTCACCATGCCCGGCGCGGCGGCCACGGAAAAGAGGCAAGCCCCTGCCTGCCGCCTGCGGGCGTGAAAGACGGGAGCGGCGAAGGGAGGCGGAGCCGTGGCGAAGCGGTTCACGGCAATCGTTGTCCTTGTGGCGGCCATGGTCCTGGGCACCACCGCCTTGATGATGGGCGCCGGCTCCGAGGGGCAAGGCGCCGAGCGCGTGGTGCGCACGTTTGCCCTGGAACCTGGTCAAGAAATCCGCATCGTTGCCTGGAACGGTCCCATCACCTTTGAAACGTGGGACCGGGATGTGGTCGAGATCGAAGCCCGGACCGAACCCACCGGCATCGCCCGGTGGCTGTGGCGTCTTTTGGCCGGCGAGGCCACGGTGCGCTTCACCGAGGACGAGCGGGGCGTCAGAGCGGAGGTCGAAGCGACCCGAGGCATGCTGGGCCGGGCGAGCCTGGCCATCGCGTTTCACGTCCGGGTGCCCCGGGAATGGACGGGCACCGTTTCCTTGACCACCAGCAACGGCCGCATCCAAGCGGCGGGCCTGGCCGGCCAAGCGACGCTGAGGACGTCCAACGGGGCGATCTCGGTCAGGGGCGCCACCGGTGTACTGGACGCCCGCACGTCCAACGGCACCATCCACGTGGCCGACGTCAACGGGCAGCTCACCGCCGTCACCTCCAACGGCGCCGTCCAAGTGCTGAGCGGCACGCTGAGCGGGACCGGGCGGGTGCAGACCAGCAACGGCGCCGTCGAGCTGCACACCGGCTTGGCGCCGGCGGCATCCTACGACGTCACCACGTCCAACGGGTCCGTCACGGCGCGGCTTGTGTCCCCCAACGTGGCCTTGGACCTGACCACCTTCAACGGCGACATTCGCCTGGAGACCGAGGTGACGGTCTCCGCCGTCGACAGCCGGCGCCTGGTGGGGCGCATCGGCGCGGCCGACGCGCTGCTGAAGATCCGCACCACCAACGGCTCGATCGTGCTGGGGATGCTGTAGGCGGCCAGGACGCGGCCGTCTGCGGGTTGAATTGGATGGGTGGCACCGTGCACATTGAATCCCGAAAGGGGATGGAACCGTGCCGATCGATCCGGCGAGCTTCAAGAACCTGTTTGCCAACTGGCCGTCGGCGGTAGCCATCATCACCTGCCGGGGCATCGATGGGGCGCCCATCGGGTTCACCGCCAGCTCGTTCGATCCGCTGTCGCTGGATCCGCCGCTGGTCATGTTCACGCTGGCCAAAAGATCGGGCAGCCTGGCCCACTTTGAGGCCGCGGTGGGATTTGGCGTCAACGCCTTGCGGGCTGGCCAGGAGGAATTGTCCACCCGTTTCGCCACCCCGGTGGAGGACCGGTTTCAAGGCGTGGCCTACACGACCGGGCAGACGGGGGCGCCGCTGCTGGCCGACGCGTGGGCCCGCATCGAATGCCGCACCCGCCACCGTTACGACGGCGGCGACCACATCATCTTCGTGGGCGAGATCCTGTCCCTGGACTTCGAGCCCGCGGAGCCCCTGGTCTACCACCGGCGCGGCTACCGGCGAGTGACGGACGCGTAATATAGGGTGCCGGGCGGTTCCCGTCTTTCGCCGCCTTCAGGGGTCGGCGTCCGGGCAACGGCGCCAGCCGCCGGAGGGATGGCCGGTTAGGGGTAGAAGCCAAATGACTTGAACGCTTTCCTTCTGAGGGACCGAGCGCGTGTCCTGCCCATCGACTGGGCCTGCGGTGCACAAGCCGCCTGCGACGGCGTTCCGGCCTGTGGCGTGGCGGCACGGGTGCGTACTGGAACGAGGTGACAAAAAGGCGGAAGGAGGCGCGAGCGATGAAGCCGTGGGCACACTTGATCAGCCGGGAGGAAGAGGAGACCTATCGCGCTGCCGGGTTCGGCAAACGAGTGGGCGTTGGAGCGCGTCCCGCTCTGCTGATCATCGATGTGCAGTACCGGACGGCGGGCACGCAGCCGAAGCCGTTGCGGGAAGCGGTCAAGGAGTTTCCCACCAGCTGCGGCGAGGCCGCCTGGGAAGCGATTCGCAACATCCAGCGCCTGCTGGAGGAGTTTCGCCGCCACGACTTGCCCGTGCTGTACCCCCACGTGGCGCCGAAGCAATCCTACGACGCCGGTCGCCTGGCCGCGAAAGTGCCGACGATGATGTCCATCCCGGAAAAGGGGTACGAGTTCGTCGCTGAAATTGCGCCCCGGGCCAATGACATTCTTCTGCCCAAGCGCCATCCCAGCGCGTTCTTTGGGACGCCGCTGGTCAGCTACCTGGTCGATCTCGGGGTCGACACGCTGTTTGTCACCGGCTGCACCACCAGCGGCTGCGTCCGCTCCACCGTGGTGGACGCATTCTCTTACAACTTCCGGGTCATCGTTCCCCAGGACTGCGTCTACGATCGCAGCCCTACCTCCCATGCGGTCAACCTGTTTGACATGGACGCGAAGTATGCGGACGTCATGCCCAGCGCGGACGCGATCGCGGTACTGAGGCAGATGGTGGAAGCCCGGTCGGCGGCTGTGCGCTGAACGAGCGGTTTCCCACCGGCTGGCTCGAGCGATTTCCCGATCGTCCGTGCGGAGCCGTGCCCCGTCGCCGGGATGTCCGGTGCGGGCCGCTTTGTGTACGCCTGGCATAGGCTGCAGCTAACCGTGTCCCGACGGTCGCCTACTGGCGGTCGCAGGGGCGCATCAGACTTGGCGATCGTGCCGGGACATCTGCCAACTCAAGCGAATCGCCTCGTTCGGCCCCGCGTGCTACGTGGTGTGAGGGGAGGGAGATAAGGCGTCCCCTCCCACAGCCAGCGGATTCACCCCTCTATGGGTAGCCAAGAGACCCCCGGAGTTCCTCGCCTGGCCCTCTCCGCTCTCTGCATGCGCCCTCCATCCACTGCACACCGGCCGCGTGTTCTGTACCGTGGAATATAATTTTGTGTCCGCGCGTAAGGAAGTAAGCCTTAGGCCCATACCTTGGCCTACAAGCGGTCGCCCTTTGGGAAAACAAGGAGGAATGGCGGCTTTGGTTTGTCGTTGGCTTCTCAAGATCCCAAACGGCGCGGGAGGAAAGTAGCTAAGATTCATGGAAAACCAATCCCTAAATGAAACCGCGTTTCGACAAACGACTTTCGGCGCGTTCCGCAAGCAGGAACTTGAGGGAGGTGGCGCCATGCATCCGTGGGAGGACACCCTCACAGTGGCCGACCGGATTGTGATAGAGAAGGGGAGCTAAGCCCCGGGATCTCGGCTCGGCACCCTGCCTGATGGACGGGGTGACCCGGGGCTGAAACGTGGCCGTGGTGGAGGAGTGCACCTACGACCGCATCGAGCTGTCCCACAAGGCCGCGCTGCTGGACGTGTGGATGAAGTACTGCGACGTAATCCAGTTGGACGACGCGAAGTCCTACCTGGAGCGGTTCGTGGCCCAGCGGGCGGCGGCGGGCGCATGAGAACCGAAACCGGGTTCCGCCCCGCGTCCGCTCAAAGTGAGGTGCGGGTGAAGCAGTGAGCAGCGGAAACGGCAACCTGGCCGGCCGGCGCCTGCGGGAGCTCTTGGCCGGGCCGCAAATCGTGGTGGCCCCTGGCGCGTACGATGCCCTGACGGCGCGCTTGGTGGAGGCAGCGGGTTTCCCGGCCGTGTACCTGACGGGGGCAGGCGTGTCCTACAGCATGCTGGCGCGCCGGGATGTAGGCCTGGTGACCATGACCGAAATGGTTCAACGG